>NZ_JBGSXF010000351.1:0-2983 GCF_041751555.1 Persicitalea sp.
CCGCCCATTGGGGGAAACGTTCCAGCAGCCATTTGTATAGCTCTTTGCTATTGGGATAGATTTGAAACGCCTCCCAAAGCTCCGTGACCCGGCCCAAGTGAAGGAGAGTGATGAGATGCTCCAAAGGTCGGGTTTCGGAAAGAGGTCGTACAGTTGACCGAGGTCGCCTCGGTTGAGCCAGACGATGGTCGATTCTTCCAGCATTTCGACGGCCTTGAAGGCCGGGCTGCCATCCGGCTTATTGTACACGGGCGGAATGAAATCGCCCTCGGCCAGGAACCACGCGCTTACTTCCTTGCCGTTGGGGGCATCGCGCAGCCCCCGCACCCGGCCCGGATAGATGAAAAAGACGCCATCGAAGGCGTGGTCTTTGCGCAGGAGCAACTGGCGGGGGTCGAAGGGGCGGACTCTGAGGTGGTCGCTCAGGTGCTGGCGGACTTCCTGGCTTAGCTCCATGAGGGAGGCAGCTGCTTCGATGAAAGCCTCAGTTGGGCTGGCGGTGTGGTTCATTGCAAGAATCGAGTTGTGGATTCTAGCAAAAATATAAAAAAAATAAAATAGATACTACAAAGGTTTTGCCCATTTTTTTTCTTTTTTCCAAGAAATTATTTAACTGTGTGCTTGGTGTGCGTGTTCTGTCGGCTTCCGAGCTTTCTTAGTAATTTTATTAGAAGAAGCATCGCTGCTAAGCCGGAGAAAATCTTCTCCAATCACTCATCCCAAGAAAAAACGCCCCGACTATTGCTAAAACAAAAACAATACTGTAATTTTGCGACTCGATTTTTGGGAGGGGAGGCACTACAACCGCTAACCCGCCCGATTTCAGCCGACTTACGTTTGGCAATCGAATCGTAAAATCCACTGACAAAGCAAATGGTTCTTTTGTGAGTGGAGGTTCGTCGGGAACGGATGCCTATATAATGAACCAGTTTACCAATCATTAGAATGAATCAGAAAATTCGCATCAAGCTGAAATCTTTCGACCATATGCTGGTCGATGCTTCGGCGGAGAAAATTGTCAAGGCGGTGAAAGCGACGGGTGCTGTCATCAGCGGCCCCATTCCTTTGCCAACCAAGAAGGAGAAGTTTACGGTATTGCGTTCACCACACGTGAACAAGAAATCCCGCGAGCAATTCCAGCTCTGCACATACAAGCGTTTGGTCGATATTTTCTCATCCAGCGCCAAGACCGTCGACGCTTTGATGAAACTGGAATTACCCAGCGGTGTCGATGTAGAGATTAAAGTATAAAAGGTACGTTGGGAATTTTACTTCCTGACGAATGATTGAAACATATTGGTCGGGTGAAGGTCCATCTTTTTGGAAACCACATCTGAGTTCTTCCCACCGGAAAGGGGCATGCAAAGCCTCAACAAGTATTCCCGATGGCGATTGAGGTCAGATGTCAAGCACATTTGACCTTTTTTGTTGAAAATCAGAAAAATATAAAGGGGTGCGGGTAGGATGTTAAAAAGCTTTTACTAACTTTGCAGTCCGTTTTAAAAAATAGGTTCAATCCTGCTATTTTAACACAATAAAAAATGTCTGGTTTAATAGGAAAAAAGATCGGAATGACCAGTTTGTACGATGCTGACGGGCAGGCTCTGGCATGTACGGTGATTCAGGCGGGTCCTTGCGTAGTGACGCAGCTCAGGACCCCGGAAAAAGATGGCTACAAAGCCGTTCAGCTTGCTTACGGCGAGAAGAAAGAGAAGAACACTACTAAGCCCATGCTGGGCCACTTCAAGGCAGCGGGCACTACGCCCAAGCGTAAAGTGGTCGAGTTCAAATACTTCGCCCGTGAGTTTGAACTGGGTAAGACGCTGATGATCGAAGACGTTTTCGCCGAAGGTGATTTCGTGGACGTGGTCGGTAAAGTCAAAGGACGCGGTTTCCAGGGTGTAGTTAAGCGTCATGGTTTCGCTGGTGTGGGTGGACAAACCCACGGTCAGCACAACCGCGCCCGTCACCCCGGCTCGATCGGTGCCTGTTCGTTCCCTTCGCGCGTCTTTAAAGGAATGCGCATGGCGGGCCGAATGGGTGGCAACCGCGTAACTATTCAAAACCTGCGCGTGTTGAAAATCATCCCCGAGCAGAATCTGCTGGTCATTAGTGGCTCGGTTCCCGGTGCCAAGCAATCATTCGTAATCATTGAGAAATAAGATCGATGGAACTGTCAATATTAAATGTAAAGGGTGAAGACACCGGCAAGAAGGTAACGCTGTCGGAAGAAATCTTCGGAATCGAACCCAACGAACACGTCGTTTATCTGGACGTCAAGCAGTACCTGGCCAATCAGCGTCAGGGAACGCACAAGGCCAAGGAGCGTGGGGAGGTAAATTACTCTACCCGCAAGCTGAAGCGTCAAAAAGGTACGGGCGGTGCTCGTGCCGGTAGCCGTCGCTCGCCGATTATGGTGGGTGGTGGTCGCATCTTCGGCCCTCGTCCTCGCGACTACGGTTTTAAAATCAACAAAAAGACGAAAGTTCTGGCTCGTAAGTCAGTTTTGGCTGCTAAAGCACAGGCTAACGCGGTAATGATCTTTGAGAACTTTACTTTCGACGCTCCCAAGACTAAGGACTATTTGCAATTCCTCGATGCGCATTCGCTGACTGGAAAGAAAACCTTATTGATTTTGGGTGAGGCCGACAACAATGTATATCTGTCGGGCCGCAATATCCCCAAGACTAAGATCACTACGGCTGCGCAAGTCAACACCTATGAACTGTTGCACGCCGACCGCCTGCTGATCAGCGAGCCTGCCCTGATTGTACTCGATAACATTCTGAACCGATACCAATAAGATGGACATTAATAAGACGAGTGTACTCAAGCGTCCGATCATAACCGAGAAAGTGACCGCCCAGGGAGCTTTGCGGAAGTACACCTTCGAGGTGGAAAAAACGGCGAACAAATACGAGATCAAGAAAGCGGTCGAGAAAATGTTCGATGTGAAAGTGGAAAAAGTGAACACCATGCGCAG
>NZ_JBGSXF010000352.1:0-24288 GCF_041751555.1 Persicitalea sp.
AGCCCCTACGGCGGCGAGGATTTGCAATTTGCCAAGTACTTCACCAACCCTGAGTTGGCCCTGTACATGGACGACTCGAAATTTGGCGGGGCGGTGCCTTCGCTGAACGCCCTGCGCATTCAGACGATGGCCCTCGGCTCCTTCGACTTCCGCAACGGCAAGCCGGGCCTGTTCCCTTTGAAAGGCAATCCGGCCCTCAATGGTACCGCCCTGGCGGAAGCTGCTTTCGGTGGTATATTATTGCCCGACGCCATGAGTCCCCGCGCCGTAGACTTGCTCCCCATTTTCTATACAGGTGTCCCCAACCTGGCCCCTTACCAATTGGCGACGGGCAAAGCTGGCAACCCGCTGGCAGTAGGCAAGCCGTTCATCAATAACTTCTTGCCTACCCTGGGCGACATGCTTCGCCTGAACATGGCGGTACCTGCCACCCCGCGCAATGATCCCAAGTTCAGTCATTTGGGCCTCATCAGCGCCGCTGTGTTAGGGTTGACCGACCCGGCCTACAACACCGACGCCAAGATGCAGTTCATTCCCAACATGGATGGCTTCCCCAACGGACGCCGCCTGGAGGATGATGTGACTACCATCGAATTACAGGCTGTTTCGGGAGCCGTATTGGCCGCCGTGGGACTGTGGTACGACGACTTCAAGCCCGGTACCACGGCCAGCCCTGTCACGCCACAATTGGTGAGCGTGCTTGGCTTCACTGCCGGACCGACTATGAATGACACGGGTTTCATGACCAGCTTCCCCTATATGGCTAAGCCGTGGCGTGGATTCGACTACCCGCTAGAAGAAAGATTCTGATATTCACTCTAACTACAATAAGCAAAATGAAAAATCTCTTATATTTTATCGCGGGGCTTCTGGCGGTGGTGTGTCTTCAGCCTTCTTCGGCGGTAGCTTCCTCACACCGCGAAGCACCACTCATATCCAACGACCCGTTGGCTGACAATACCGACCTGTACGCATTCAGGAGTCCGGCCAATGACCAGAATATAGTTCTGATTGCCAATTATATTCCGTTTGAGCATCCCGCTGGCGGACCTAACTGGTACTCGTTCGGCGAGCGCATTCGCTACGAAGTTCATGTAGACAACAACGCAGGTACCCCCGGCTCGGACATTATTTACCGTTTCGAGTTCAAGCAGATGAACGAAGATCCCACCACTTTCTTCAACATTCGCCTGGGTAAGGAAAACCTGAAGACTACCTACACCTGCCAGCGTAGCATGGATGGTGGACGCTCATTCCAAACGATCATTTCGAATGGTATCGTACCGCCGCCTAATATTGGTCCCCGTTCCATTGAGAATAGTACTGTCGGCTTAGGTACCACGTACGACAAGCAAGTTGAAAAGGGAATCATGATGGCCAGCACGGGCGAGAAGATCTTTGCCGGTCCGGTGGACGATCCCTTCTTCGTGGATCTTGGCATTTTTGATCTGGGCGCGATTCGCTCTGAAAATCCTCGTGACGCCGTAGCAAAATTCAATTGTCATTCCATCGTCATCGAAGTGCCGATCGCCACTTTACAAAAGGATAAGAAAGCCGTATCTATGGCTAAAAACATCCTGGATGGCGATTATGTAATCGGCGTGTACGCCTCGGCAAGTCGCCAGATGATCAAGACACTTTATGCCGCAGGAGACGTAGGTTACGATGGCGAGTACCGTCAGGTATCACGCCTGGGTATGCCTTTGACCAACGAAGTCATCATTCCAATTGGCATGAAGGATCGCTGGAACGCTACCAAGCCATCCAACGATTTGCAGTTTGCCAAGTATTTCTCCAACCCTGAGTTGGCCCTTTATATGGATGATTCACAGTTTGGAACGGCTGTTCCGGGTTTGGCCCCTCTGCGAATCCAGACTAACTCGCTTGGTGCTTTCGACTTCCGTAATGGCAAGCCTGGTCTGTTCGCCCTGAAAGGTACTGAATCTGTGAAAGGAACGGCCTTGGACGAAGCGGCTTTCGGCAGTGTATTGCTACCGGACAACAAGAGCCCTCGCGCGGTGGACTTGTTGCCTATCTTCTACACGGGAGTGCCTAACCTGCCTCCTTATCAATTAGCCACGGGCAAAGGTGGCCGGGCGCTGAGAGCCGGTAAGCCGTTCATTAACAACTTCCTGCCTACCTTGGGAGACTGGTTGCGATTGAACATGGCAGTACCGACAACAAAGCGCAACAGCCCTGACTTTAACTCGCTTGGGTTGATTCAGGCTGCTGTTCTTGGCTTGACCGATCCCCGTTACAACGCCAGCGCTGACATGCAATTCATCCCAAACATGGATGGCTTTCCCAACGGGCGCAGACTAGAGGACGATGTGACTACAATCGAATTGCAAGCAGTGGGTGGAGTAGTGTTGGCCGCTATCGGCCTTTGGTACGATGACTTCATTCCTGGTACTACTGCCAGCCCTGTGACGCCGATGCTTGGTAAAGTGCTTGGATTTAAAGCCGGCCCGACCAAGAACGACAAGGAATTCAAGGCTATGTTCCCTTATGAAGCCGAGCCGTGGAGAGGTTTCCGTGGCCCAAGTTACGAGGGTAAAAAGGTGGACGCTCCCGCTCCTCCTGCCAGCACCGAGTTTGCGGTACGCGTGAAGAATTTTTCTTGCACCAATGGCGACATCGTGTTTGAAGCCGTGAATCCTGCTCCCGGCAAGACGGTCGAGTACTCAGCCGCCGGGGTATCCGTGTGGACGACCAACCCTAACCTACGAGTAGAGCAAGAGTTGTTCTGGGACAATAACAGCAGCGGGGTACTTACCCTCAAAGCTCGTTACCTGAATGAGCCTGACTCTCAGGTATCCATGGAGTACGACTTCCGTAAGCAATGCAGCAGGGCGCGGATCGCCTCGGAGCCAATCAACGCTCCCGCTTCGTTCTCAATCAACGTACTTGGTAATCCTACCAATAAGGATGTCGTAGCCTTTGACCTGCGCGGTAACGCCGGGGAAGCCATGGAGATCGGTGTTTCTGACGCCAGTGGACGCATCATGAGTCACGCCGCCTTCAATGCGACAGGCAACGTGGAGCGTAAAAGTGTACGGATCGGCCGCGCACCCGGTATCTACTTCCTGAAAGTGGGTACGCCGAGCGAAAGCCGGACGATCAAGCTGCTCCGCGAGTAGGAATCGAAAACGCTCTTAGACTAATTTTGGTCGATGGGCGCTTATAAAAGAATAGGTTATGCCGGAGATGAATGCACGAAACAACTGGGTCGTGCGTTTATCTCCGGCTAACTTTTAGGCATCACCATAAAAATATATTTTAGCATGAAAACGAAAACTACGGGCGCTGGCCGCTACTTGGTTTGGGCCCTCTCCTTATTCCTGGCTACTTCGCTTCTGATGGGCTGTGCCGACGGAAAGGGTGACTCAGATAGCACTGCCGGCGATACTTCCCTAATGAGCATTCCCCCACTTTTCCAGCGGACGGGCGAGCTGGCTAAGGCCGATGAATGGCCCCGGACTATTGCAAAGCTGGACGAGCTCAAAGCCAAGCTGGCCAAAGATCCCAACGATGTGAAGGCGCGGTTACAGATCGCCACGATCTATATGGCCGAGGCCCGCATTACAGGCGAACACCCCTATTACTACCCTGCTGTCCTGAAAATCCTCGACGGCGCGCTGAGCATCGATCCCCGCAACTTCGAGGCTACAACGTTCAAGGCGTCCGTCAAGATGTCGCAGCACCAATTTGCCGAAGCCCGCGACTTAGCCGAACAAGCCCGTCAGATCAATCCCGACAACGCCTACGTTTATGGCGTGTTGGTGGATGCCAACGTGGAGCTAGGTGATTACGAGCAGGCCGTAGCCATGTCGGACAAGATGCAAGCTATGAAGCCTTCCCTGGAATCTTACTCACGAGCTTCTTACCTGAGGGAAATCTACGGCAACTACCCTGGTGCCATTTCGGCCATGCAACTGGCCGTCGATGCCGGGTTGCCGGGCTCGGAGCCATATTGCTGGTCCAAGAACACGCTGGCCCAACTTTACACGGTTACGGGCCAACTTGATAAGGCAGAGCGGGAATACGCCGAGATTCTGGCCATTCGTCCCAGCTACGCTTTCGCGATGGGCGGGCAAGCACACGTGCAGCGGTTGAAGAAAGAATACGACAAAGCCCTCACTACCCTAGACAAGGCCGCCGCTGTCATGCCAGAGGTTTCTTTTCACGAAGAGATGGCCGAAATCTACGCTTTGCAGGGCAATGAGAAAAAAGCCGCAGACAAATACGCCGAAGTGGTGACCATGCTGGACGAAGATGCACAATCGGGCCACGCGGTGGATCTGGAGATGTGCAAGCTTTATACTAAAATGGGTAAGCTGGATTCCGCCGCCGTGTACGGACAGCGTGAGTACGACCGACGGCCCAAGAACATCGACGTCAATCAAGCGATGGCGGCGTTAGCTTTCAAGAAAAACGATTTGAAAAAAGCGCAGGAACACATAGAAACAGCCATGCGCACGGGCAGCAAGAATCCCGAACTACTGCGCCAGGCCAGCGAAATTCAAATGGCTCTAGGTAATGAGCAGGAAAGCAAGAAACTAGTAGCTGAGGCCCGTAAAGTGAATCCTAACCCGGTGCTTTGAGTTAGCTTTTTTGCAAGTGTCATATCGAAAGCCCTTCTTCCTACCGTCCGTGGGAGAAGGGTTTTTGTTTTCTTGGGCAAAACGTATATTTGTGAAAGGCCCTTTTTACATCGTCGTTAGTCAAAATAACACATGAATAAAATCCTGGTAGTCGGCTTGGGTAAAGTAGGATCTCTGGTTGGGACGTTGCTCAACAAACAATTTGAGGTAACGGGGCTAGATAAAAACCAACCCGCCCTGCCGCTTTCCTTTACGGTAGTCAAAGGTGACGTAGCGGATACGGCTTCATTGGAAAAGACAATGGTTGGTTTTGACGCCGTCGTCTCCTGCATGCCCTATAACCTGAATCTGCCCATTGCCCGGCTGGCCTACCAAATGGGAATGCACTACTTTGACCTAACGGAGGATGTTCCTACAACCGTCGCCATCCGGGAAATGGCCCGCGACAGCAGAGGTGTTATGGTCCCGCAGTGCGGTCTGGCACCGGGCTTCATCGGTATTGTGGGAGCCAACCTGGCCAACCGTTTCACCAAACTCCGTGACATCGAGTTACGCGTGGGTGCCCTACCCCGCTACCCCAACGGCCTTATGGGCTACTCCTTTACTTGGTCACCAGCGGGCGTGATTAACGAGTACATCAACGACGCCGAGGTCATCCACAACGGCGTCCGCAAGACGGTCTCGTCGCTGGACGGCACCGAGGTTATCAACATTGAGGGTCAGGAATTTGAAGCTTTCACTACCTCGGGCGGCTTAGGTACCATGTGCGAAACCTACGAAGGGCGCGTGGATACACTCAACTACAAAACTATCCGCTACCCCGGCCACGCCAAGTTGATGCGTTTCCTGTTGTACGAACTGATCCTGAAAAAGAAGCGCGAACTCATCGAAGAAATCCTGACCGAAGCCAAACCGCCCGTACAGGAAGACGTGGTCTATGTGTACGCCGTGGTGGAAGGCTGGAAGGACGGCCAACTCGCCCGCGAGGAATTCTACAAAGCCTACCACCCGATCGAGATGGACGGTCAGCCCTGGCGGGCCATTTCCTGGACCACGGCGGCCTCCATCGCGGCGGTAGTTGAGATGGTCGCCAAGGGTACTTTGCCGCAGCGGGGGTTTGTCAAGCAGGAGGATATTTCGCTGGAAAAGTTTTTGGAAACGGAGAATGGGGGGCATTATCGGAGGAATTAGCTTTTAACAAATTACTGGACATTTTTATGGCAACCGAAATCAAGACTTGGCAAATTATAAGTGGGAAGCTTACTCACGTATCATCTTCCCTGACTGAGAATGGAAGAAAAGAAAAAGATGATCTTGAACAATGGATCAAAA
This sequence comes from Persicitalea sp., assembly GCF_041751555.1. Lineage (NCBI taxonomy): Bacteria > Pseudomonadati > Bacteroidota > Cytophagia > Cytophagales > Spirosomataceae > Persicitalea > Persicitalea sp. The sequence continues at coordinate 5,937 of NZ_JBGSXF010000352.1, forward strand.
GTAATCCTGAAATATTGGGCAGTGAAATTGCAATTATTGGACAACAGGTATACACAAAATCTGGCCCGCTAGATTTTTTGGGTATTGATCGCTCAGGAAATTTGGTCGTCATTGAGCTTAAACGAGATAAGCTTGCCAGAGAAGTTTTAGCCCAAGCTATAGATTATGCATCTGATGTCGCTACCTACGAGCCAAGCTATCTGAATGAAATTTGTGAAAAATTTACAAATCAAAAACTTGGGGATTATCTGACAGAGAGATTCCCGGATACTAATTTCGAGGAAGTAGCCGTAAATCAGACTCAACGCTTACTTTTGGTTGGTTTTGCAATTGAAGAGCCGCTTCACAGGATGATTGAATGGCTTTCGGAAAAATACAACCTAGCTATAAACGCCATCATCCTTCATTATACAAAAACAAAAAGTGGAGATGAGCTACTTTCTAGAACTGTAATAATTCCTGAATCAGTAGAGAGAGAGAAAGTAAATAATAAAAAGTATGTAATTGAGATGTCAGATGAGCCAGGAAATTATGATGAGCTTGAATTGAAAAAAGAATTAAAAAAGTATTTATCAAAAAACTTGTATTCTTCCAAACGCATTCGGGATTATTTTCTTCCAGTTCTTCTAAAAAATGAAACAGTAACAAGAGATAAAATGAGGAAAGAATTTGTCAAAATGAAAGCAGCGACGGACGAAAGTCAGGCAGGTTCTTTCCTCTCTTTAATTTCAGGGCAATTAGGACATCAATGGAAGGATTATCTCAGACAAGTGATTTATTACGAATATCCCAATAACGAATGGGAAAAAGATAATTTCAGTATTCGGCCTGAATATAAAACTCTTGTGCAAGAAGTGCTAGACGAACTTTCAATGGAAAAATAATTGCTAAATTAATTTTAAAGATGGAAACCCGCTCATTCCAATTTGTAATCGGGATGCTATCACCTCGCGTTTGTAACGCGAATACCCTCATGCGCGGATCGCGTTGAATCTGCTAGCTCTTTGTACTTTGCCGACTTGATTCACCATTCATCTCTAATAAAATGAATTTCCTCGAAACCCTCAACATAAAATCCCAAAGCCCCGGCCTAAGTACCGGACAGGAATCCTGGCAAGGCAAGGGTACTTTGTTGGAATCTTACTCGCCCGTAAACGGCAAAGTAATCGGCAGCACGCAGGAAGCCGCACGGGAAGACTACGACCGAGTGCTGGAAACCGCCCAAACCGCCTTCAAAGAGTGGCGGACGAAGCCCGCGCCGCAGCGGGGCGAGGTAGTTCGTCAGATGGGGGGGCAGTTTCGGCAGCACAAGAAGGCTTTGGGTGAGCTGGTGAGCTACGAAATGGGCAAAAGCTTGCAGGAAGGCTTGGGCGAAGTGCAGGAAATTATCGACATCTGCGATTTCGCCGTGGGCTTGTCCCGACAATTGTACGGCCTGACTATGCACAGCGAGCGACCCGCGCACCGGATGTACGAGCAGTGGCATCCGCTGGGGGTAGTTGGCATCATTTCGGCCTTCAACTTTCCGGTGGCCGTCTGGTCCTGGAATGCCATGATTGCCTTGGTATGCGGCGATGTGTGCGTCTGGAAACCTTCCGAAAAAACCCCGCTGACTGCCATCGCTTGTCAGAATATTATTCAGGAAGTACTGAAAGCCAACCAAGTGCCCGAAGGCGTCTCGTGCCTGGTAGTTGGCGGGCGCAACGTGGGTGAGTGGCTCGCCGCCGACGCACGAGTTGCTTTGGTTTCTGCCACGGGCAGCACCCGCATGGGCAAATCTGTCGCCGAAACGGTCGGGCGGCGGCTGGGCAAAAGTCTGCTCGAGTTGGGCGGCAACAACGCCATTATCGTCACGCCGGGAGCCGACATGGTGGTGGCAATCCCGGCCATCGTATTCGGGGCGGTCGGTACGGCCGGGCAGCGCTGCACCAGTACGCGGCGGCTCATCGTCCACGCGAGCATTTATGACGATATGAAGGAGCGGCTGCAAAAAGCCTACGCCCAACTTCGCATCGGCGACCCGCTTGATGTGAACTACCACGTCGGTCCGCTCATTGATCAGCAAGCGGTGGTGGGTTACGAGGCGGCGGTTGAAAAAATTCGGGAACGGGGTGGTACTTTCGTGGTGGAGCCGGAGGTACTTTCGGGTGAGGGCTTTGCGTCGGGCTGCTACGTGCGGCCCTGCGTGGCCGAGGCTAACAATGATTGGCCCATCGTGCAGCAGGAAACCTTTGCACCCATCCTATATTTAATAAAGTACGACGCGCTGGAAGAAGCCATTGAAATTCAAAATGGCGTGCCGCAAGGCCTTTCATCGGCGATATTTACGCTCAACCTACGCGAAGCAGAGCATTTCCTTTCGGCGGCTGGCAGCGACTGCGGCATTGCCAATGTCAACATAGGTACTTCGGGCGCCGAGATCGGCGGAGCCTTTGGCGGCGAAAAAGAAACGGGCGGCGGGCGTGAGTCCGGCTCCGATGCCTGGAAAGCTTACATGCGCCGCCAAACCAATACGCTGAATTATGGCACAGATTTACCTTTGGCTCAGGGAATTACCTTCGAATTATAATACTGTCTTGGGGAAAAGTAAGCGGGGATAATCCGTTCGGCGAGGATATTTGCTATTTTTGTGATTATTTTCAAAAAAGCAGACTGTTCCGGCATTCGGAATCTTAAGTTTTTACTCATGAGCGAATCGAGCGGCAAAGAATACAGGCTATCCTCTGCACAGGTATCTTCCAATGTGGCGGACGAGGTAGTCATTCTGAATCACGATAAGGGCGTATACTACGGTTTGGGCGAGGTAGGCGCGGCGGTATGGAGCGCCCTGGAAAGCGGTCCGAAGACATTCGATGAACTTTGTACACTGGTCACGGAAGAATACGAAGTGGATTCGACAACCTGTGAGGCAGATGTTTCGGCTCTGCTGGACGAGTTGGTGCGCGAAAAACTGGTCGAAACCGACGCTTAAAATGCCCGCCCATTGCGAAAGCGAAAAACACTCTGGGAAAAGGCTCGAAAGTTGCGGACCAGGCAATGGCTCTTTCTGCTGAAAGCCGTCATTTCATTACTAATTATCAAAGCAGGCCTCAGATTATTTTCTTTCAATCGCTTCAAAAAGCTATTCTCTCGCGTGACTAAAAACGAGAGAAACGTTACCCACAGCGAACAGTACGTGCAGGATACCGCCTGGGCTGTGCGTACTGCCGCCCACGTGTTGCCTGTTTCGCTCACCTGCCTCCCTCAGGCCCTGGCAGTAAAGTACCTACTCCGCCTCGACCCGAATCTGCCGCTGAATATCGGTGTGCAGCAGTCGGCCACGGCAGGCTTTGAAGCCCACGCCTGGGTTGAGCGAGCCGGGCGGATCGTGGTCGGGGAATGGCCCGAAGGTAAGACGTACCGCCCTCTCTGGGTATGGGAATAACTCCCAAAACCAACCAATTCATGTCAGTTTACAAAGCATTTGATTTACGTATATCGTCGGAAATACCGCTGCCCGAGCTGATTTTGGCAGAAAACCAGAGCGGCGTTACAGATATTGAGATCGTTCGTTCGGTAGTGCAATTCCCCGACCTTGTGGCCACATCCATTCACCGCCGGGGTATCATGGCCGAAAGCGCCGAGAGCGAGGACGGAGCCATTTATCTGCGATGGGAGGGCGTTGCGGGCTACAAAGCCACGAACGGCAATACCCTGTATGTCGAATCTTACACCGATGATGCCGAATTACTTAGCCTCTTTTCCATCAGCGAGGCATTGGGATGTATTCTGTTGCAACGCGGTCTATTACTGCTTCACGCTAGTTCGGTTCAGGTGAGCGGCGTGGCGTATAGCTTTTTGGGCGAGCCGGGTGCGGGGAAGTCCACCACGGCCACGGCCTTTGTCAAACACGGAGCATCACTGCTCAGCGATGACCTTACGGCTATCTGCTTCGACGAAGAGAACAATCCTTACGTCCTGCCCTCTTATCCTCAATTGAAAATCTGGGAGAATGCGGTGGACGGCTTGAATTTTGACAAATCGAAATTGGTACCTGTAGCCGAAGGGATCAACAAGTTTTCTCTCCAGCCCAGTCAGAATTTCCCTGATAAACCCATACCGCTGGCAAGAATTTTTCTGCTACATAAGTTGTTCGACGGCCCAGACAAACAAAGGCTCTCCCCAATTGCGGCCCCGATCGAACTAGTGCGACACTTTCCGCTAGCTACGCATCTGCTGCGAGGATCAGTTCATCAAAGACATTTTCAGCAAAGTTCCTGGTGTGCCGCTCACGCGGAAATTTGGAACAAACGACGTCCCGATGACTTCGCAGCTTTGGAAGAATGGGTATTGATCAATCTTGAGACATGAAGCGCGCTGACGTTAGAAAACGCCTTTCTCCTGAGTTAGCCTTGCTTGTTTCGTCATGCCTTGGCGAACCATCCAGTGAAACTCCAATGCCCAGAATTCTCGGGGATAGCGGGGATAGATTGTTGTCGCTCGCCCGCTGGCACAACGTCCGGCCTGCTTTGTTGGCTGACTTTAGATCTAGTTCGGATAACTGGGTTACTACACTTCGCCAAGAGTGTTTGGAAATTACACTTTCCAATTTGATTAATACACGGGAAACGATTCGCTTGGTAAGCTTGCTACAAGCGGAGGGAATATCCGCATATGGATACAAGGGATGTGTGTGGGCCGAATGGTTGCATGGTCAACAGGGCGATAGAGAATACGGGGATATTGATCTCCTGGTAGGTCAAAAAGATTATCTGCGTGCCTTGGGTCTCATATCGAGAGTTGGATATGAGGCTGATCCCTACCGACAATATCTACTGAATGGCCCCGTGTCTGTGCGCGAGGCCTTCCTTCGTACGGACTATCATGTCCCGATGTTAAGAAAGGAGTCTGGTAGTTCGCTAGAATTTGTACTAGAAATGCACTGGCGAGTCGCCTATCCACGATTACAGTTCAATTTTCCGGAATCAGAATGGTTAGAGTTCAAGAAAGAAATTTACGTGCAGGGCAAGCCTATTTCGGGTTTTTCAAATGAATATCAATTTCTGCTGCTAATTATGCACCACGGTGGAAAAGAAGAATGGTTGAAACTAAAATATCTGAGCGATTTATCTAGCTACCTTGATCGACACGGAAGCGAAACAGACTGGAAGCTTGTAGAAGAACTGGCAGGACGAAAAGGAATGTTGACACTAATGTGGCAAGGACTCGGTTTGTTGAGAGCTATGGGAAAGCCTTGGAGGGTAGGCTGGGCAGACGTTCCTCCTGTGCCTGTAAATTCGGCTTTGTTAAACAAATGGGAAAACATGCCAAGAGCGTCTGAGAATTCCAGCTTGTCGTACTTCTATAACACGTTAGCGACACGCGACACATTTGAGCAAAAAATAGGAATCGGAATCTCACACTTTCAGTATGCCTCAGAATTGAGACTTCTGTACCGTAAATTCTTGTGGTATAGAGAATATTCGAAATAAAAGAAGGGTCAACTATATAGCCGCCCTTCTCCCAATTCGTATTGATCTCTATTTCTATACCTTCGGCTCTACTGTCGGACTGTCATCTTCCGCTTCTACCACTACAGCAGTCGGTTCTCCTTTTTCTTCCTCCTCCAAGCGTTTCTCCTCCTCCGCGTGCTTCACTGCCTCCTCGTGGACGGCGGCTTCCTCACGCGAGCGACGATTGACATAAGCCTGGTAGTTCGTTTCTTTTTCGAAAGGACGCTTACCAATCAGTTTTTCCAAATCGCTCTGAAACAGAATTTCCTTTTCCAGCAACTCCTGCGCAATTGTTTCCAACTCCTCACGCTTATCGCTCAACATACCTACCACGCGCTGATAGGCTTTATCCACCAATATTCTTACCTCATGGTCGATTTTCTCCGCCGTGTTTTCCGAGTAAGGCTTCGTGAAGTTGTAGTCTGACTGCTTGGAATCGTAGAACGAAATATTGCCGATCTTGTCGTTCATACCGTACATGGTCACCATGCTATATGCGACTTTCGTTACGCGCTCCAGATCGCTCAATGCTCCGGTCGAAATTTTGCCAAAAACCACGTCTTCCGCCGCGCGACCTCCGAGGGTCATGCACATTTCATCGAAAAGTTGTTCGGTGCGGTACAAGTACTGCTCACGTGGCAAGTACTGTGCGTAACCCAGTGCGGCCACACCTCGGGGAACGATCGTAACTTTCACCAGCGGATCAGCATGTTCGAGGTACCAGCCTGCCACCGCGTGGCCAGCCTCGTGGTAGGCAACGATTTGCTTTTCTTCGGGTGAGATAAGTTTGTTTTTTTTCTCCAAACCACCAATTACCCGATCCATCGCATCCTGAAAATCCTGCATCGTTACACTCTCGCGGTCGCGACGAGCGGCGATGAGGGCAGCTTCGTTACAAACGTTGGCGATTTCGGCCCCTGCAAAGCCCGGTGTTTGGGCGGCCAATTTTTGAATGTCCACATCTTCCGAAATCTTAATCGGCTTAAGGTGTACTTTAAAAATAGCCTCCCGACCAATGACGTCAGGCTTATCCACCGAAATCTGGCGGTCGAAGCGGCCTGGCCTCAGCAGGGCGGAGTCCAGTACATCGGGACGGTTGGTAGCCGCCACGATGATGATACCCGAATCAGTCGCAAAGCCGTCCATCTCCACTAGCAGCGAGTTCAGTGTGTTTTCCCGCTCGTCGTTAGAACCAGGCATTCCGCCCCGTCCGCGTGAACGACCCACGGCGTCAATCTCATCGATAAAGATGATACAGGGTGCTTTTTCCTTCGCTTGTTTAAATAGGTCACGCACCCGCGCGGCTCCTACGCCGACAAACATTTCCACGAAGTCGGAACCGGACAGGGAGAAGAAAGGCACTTCCGCCTCACCCGCCACGGCCTTGGCCAGCAGCGTTTTACCCGTACCTGGAGGGCCGACCAGCAGCGCACCTTTTGGAATTTTGGCTCCTAATTTCTTGAACTTATCGGGACTTTTAAGGTAGTCCACGATCTCTTTTATTTCTTCCTTGGCTTCATCAAGACCCGCCACATCGTTGAAGGTAATCTTTACCTTATTCTCTGCGTCGAAAAGGGTCGCTCGCGAGCGGCCTATATTGAACAATTGTCCGCCTGGTCCCACGCCACCGGACATTCGGCCCAGCAGGAAGTACATAACTACGATCATGACAATGAAAAAGCCCCAGGTACCAATCCAGCTCGACCAATCGCCGCGAGTATCAATCTTGTATTCGATCTTTTCGCCGTCCGGAACACCTTCCTGGATCTTCTCAAGGTCTTTTTTGAACGTCTCGGCAGAAGTGATCTGGAACTGGTAGTGCGGGGCGGCTTCACCGCCGAAGTAGTTGTTTTCCTTGGCAATGACCTGGTACTTGTCCTTGCGGAGCGCTTCTGGTTTTAGCGATATCTCTACCTTGTTATCGTTCACAATGGTAACGCGCGCCACTTCCTTGTCGGCTACCATTTTCTCGAAACGCTTTTGACTAATGTCGCGCAGCGTAGTGGATTTATTCAACCATGTAATCCCCAGAATCGTCGCGATCAGAGCCGCAATAATCCAGCCTTGATACCCCCGTTGTGGGCTTTTCGGGTTCAGAGGATTTCTTTTATTATCGTTATCAGACATTATAGTTTAGCATTAATATAAATTTGGTACTTATCAACGTCAGGCAGGGGTTTAATGTTCAGCCCGGTAGCCTGCCTCGATCTTTCAAGCGGCAGTCTCTTCGATGAACGTACGCTGGGCATCGCCCCACAACTCCTCGATGTCGTAATATTGGCGGCGGTCTTTCTTGAACACGTGCGCCACGACATCTACATAGTCAATCAGGATCCATTCACGGTTTTCCTTGCCCTCTTTATGCCAGGGATCTTCGGCAATAGCTTTGTGCACTTCGAACTCCACCGAGTCGGCGATAGCGTCGATTTGGGTGTCGGAGGTACCCGAGCAAATCACAAAATAGTCAGCGATGGCATTTTTGACCTGACGGAGATCGAGAATGGCGACATCCTGTCCCTTTTTTTCGATCATCCCTTTTACAACGAGTTGGCAGAGGTCTTGTGAAGATACTTCTTTATTTTTGCGTTGTTTCATGCATGGTGTTTAGCGGTAACGAGCCAGAAAGCAGAGTTTACTTTCAGCCGTTGATAAAAGTATAAATTTTTACAAAAGAAGTGTACGATTCTCGCGCAAAAACCTTGTTTTTCGGTAAAAAGGTGGTGTATCTGCCAACTTGTCATTCTACCAACGACATTGCGGCTGAATTAGTGCGCCGTGAAAAGGTATCGGAAGGGACGATCGTTATCTCCGACGAACAGACCGCCGGGCGCGGTCAGCACGGCACCACCTGGCTCACCAATCGTGGCCAGAATTTCACGCTTTCGCTCGTGCTCATGCCTACTTTTCTGACGCTCACCGAACACTTTCTACTCAGCCAGGCTATTGCCCTAGGAATCCGAGATTATCTGTCAAGATTCACCCAGAGCGCCAAGATAAAATGGCCCAATGACTTGTTTGTCAATGATTTGAAAATAGGTGGCATTCTTATTGAGAATTCATTGCAGGGGTCGCGGCTGGCGCATTCTGTGGTCGGTATCGGGCTGAACATCAACCAAGCCCAATTTCCCGCTGTTGTCTCTAGCCATGTCACCTCATTGCGTTTGGAAACTGGGCAAACTTTTCATTTGGCCGAGCAACTTCCTGTTCTATTACTGGCGTTGGAGAAGTCTTACCTGCGGTTACGCGCGGGGCAGGTGGAAGCACTGCGCCAGGAGTATCAGCAGCATCTTTTGGGATTTGAGCAAAGTCGCCTTTACACAATTGACGGACGAACGGTTGAGGGCACCATTCGGGGCGTAACCCCCGCCGGAAAATTACGCCTTGCCCTGAACGGTGGCCCGGAACGCGAATTTGATATTAAAGAAATTAAATGGCAGTGGGCGGATTGACCTTAGCCTGCCAACCCAGAAAGACCATCGCCAAGGTGCAAATACCCACCCCAAAAGACTCGCGGGCCAGCTCGATGTTCAGGCTCTTCATTTTGATCTCACCAAAGAAAACGCCTTCGAAAGCGGGCGGCCATTGCCAGATTGCACCCACCAGATAGGCCGCAGCCATGATATAGAACACCCACGAAGGCCACAGCTCACGGTGAGCCATGTAGCAGGCCAAAGCAGCCATGGAATAAACGGGTACCCAAATCTCCGGGTCAGGGTCATTGAACTGGAAGTAGGAAAAGAGCAGAAAGACTAGTCCGAGAACTATAATGACAAGTTTCATGGGTGGTGTTAAGATTCTTATTAGGTTCAATTTTATACCAAAAGAAAATTACTAAAAAATGATACCCATCTCGCACAAAAAAAGCGGCTGAGGATTCCCTCGGCCGCTTTAAAGCGCGTGTAAGATATGGAAAAGCCTACTTTTGCTTAATGATTTTGTGAGTCTTGCGTCCGTTGGGGGTAGTCAGGGTGCAGATATAAACGCCTTCGGGCAGTGTATCCGATTCGAAAGTCAAGCGGTGAGTGCCTTCCGCTTGCTCTTTGTCGGTGAGCAACCGCGAAATGGTCACGCCGCGCATATCGACGATACTTACACTCACCGTGGCTGCCTCGGGAATGGTGTATTCAATTAAGGTATTCTGAGCAAAGGGATTGGGATAAGAACCCAGCGCGAAGACGTTGTCCTCCCACGATTTACGCTCTAGATCCACTGCATCACAAGGCGCGATGGTAGCTTCGAAAACCGCTCCCGGCTTTACTTCAAAGCCCGCTATGAGCGTGACCGACTGGCCTGCGCGGTAGGTCACTTCACCCGACTGGACAAGATTGGCAGCAGACAAATGCTTGCTTGCTTGCTCCACTACTTTGGCACCCGACAAAGGAGCCGTCAACGTGGCGGTGGTGGGGCAGTTCTGCGCCTGCACCAGCGTGGTAAGTGCCGCTAAGGCACCGACGAAAAGGGTAGTTATTTTTTTCATTACTCGCTAATATTTTCTGATTATATTTTCAGTTTGGTGTTGTATGTCGGTTTTATTTCAACCCAAATATAATTTTTTTGACTGGGAATGACTATTTTATCAAACAGTTTGTTAAAAAAAATTATCAAGCGGTTGTTTTTTATCCTCCGAATGGAACCGAAAAAAAATTACGGAACGCAGTAGGTCGATACAGCCGCTGCCGCCTCAGCGTATCCCAATCGTTCGGCTTGCTGAAAACTCAGGCAGCCCAGGTCTTCTTCGCCGCTCTCGTATTGACTCAGTCCAAGCCCGTAGAACGCCTTGCCAAACTTTGGGTCGTAGCGCGTGGATTTATTGAAAGCTAATGTTGCCCGGGCGTACTCTTTTTTCCTGTAATAGGTATTCCCTAAATTGTACCAGGCCAGCGCGTTGTCTTCGTCAAGTTGTGTAGCCTTCTCAAAATCCTGAATGGCCTGAGGTATCTCGTTCAGCATGGCGTATACCTGACCGCGGTTCAAATAAATGTCGGCGGTGTCGGGCGCGAGTTGGGCGGCTTTTCCGTAGTCGGCCAGCGCGGAATCGAGCTGGTTTTGGGCCGTAAAAAGAAGCGCACGGTTGAAGTAAGGGCGGTACAGTGTTGGATCAATCTGAATGGCCTGACGGTAATCCAGCATCGCATTCGGGTATTCTTTCAGTTCAAAGTATGCTACGCCCCGGCTGTTGAATGCCTCGGCGTTCTCCAAATCCCGCTCGATGGCTTGGTTGAGGTACCCTATGCCATCCCGCAGCTTGCCCTCACGCAAAAGCGATTTACCTCTTTCAAGGTAGGCGTCTGAGGAATCTTTACAAGCAAGCAGGAAAGGAGGCAGGCAGGAAAGGAGGAGAGGAAGGAGCAGAGCGAAAATCTTTCGAGTTACTAATCTTTTGATTACAAATATTTTATAAAAAAAATAACTATCCATTGTCAATTGTCAACTGTCCATTAGTGCAAGAAAGTAAGCGTAAAAGTACGGCGGAAAGGTTTGCCAATGGTTTTTTCTTGTTTGGAAAATGTCCTTATCTTTGCACGGGCAAATCGGAACTACCAGCTCCTGCTGAATCCCCCAGGTCTTGATCGAAGCAAGGGTAGGTGGTCGTAGCGGTGAGATTCTCGGTTTGCCTTTTTTTATGCCCTGAAACCTAACTTTTTTAGATACTATGAAATTCTTCATCGATACGGCCAACCTGGATGATATTAAGGAAGCTCAGGCACTCGGTGTGCTGGATGGCGTTACGACCAACCCCTCGCTGATGGCCAAGGAAGGCATCACGGGCCGCGATAACATCATGCGCCACTATAAAGCCATCTGCGACGTCGTAGACGGCGATGTGAGCGCCGAGGTGATTTCCACCGACTACGACGGTATCATTCGCGAAGGTGAGGGTTTGGTCGAAATCGACGACAAGATTGTGGTGAAAGTACCCATGATTCAGGAAGGTGTGAAGGCTTTGAAGTACTTCTCTAACAAAGGCATCCGTACCAACTGTACTCTGGTTTTCTCGGCCGGACAGGCGCTACTCGCCGCCAAAGCGGGTGCTACTTACGTATCGCCTTTCATCGGCCGCCTCGATGACATTTCTACCGACGGCATCGACCTGATCGAGCAGATCGTGACGATTTACCGAAACTACGGCTATGAAACGCAAGTGCTGGCCGCCTCTATCCGTCACCCCATGCACATCATTCAGTGCGCCGAAATCGGGGCAGATGTTATGACCGGATCCCTCAGCACGATCCTGTCCTTGTTGAAACACCCGCTTACCGATAGTGGTTTGGAAAAGTTTTTAGCCGATTACGCGAAGGGAAATAAATAAATGACTCTCTCCTCCGAACCTGTCGTCACGCTGGAACGCGCGGATATTTATCAGGGCGACACGCCTGTGTTGGCGGATGTCAACTTTCAGATAGATAAAGGTGAGTTCGTGTACCTGATCGGGCGGACGGGCAGCGGCAAGAGTTCGCTCCTGAAAACGCTCTACGCCGATCTTTGGCTGCATACTGGATCGGCGAAGGTAGCGGGTTATGAACTTCACAAAATAAAGCGCAGCGACATCCCTTTCCTGCGCCGCCGCATTGGCATCGTTTTTCAAGATTTTCAACTCCTTACCGACCGTTCGGTGGAGGAAAACCTCATCTTCGTGCTGCGGGCTACAGGCTGGCAGGAGAAAGCCGACATCGCCCGCCGTATTTCGGAAGTACTCATGCAGGTCGGGCTGGGTACTTCGCCCAAGAAAATGCCGCATCAGCTATCGGGCGGCGAACAGCAACGTGTGGTTATCGCCCGTGCCATGCTCAACGAACCCCAAATTCTGATTGCCGACGAACCAACCGGAAATCTCGATCCCGAAGTGAGCAACCAGATCATGGAAGTTTTTAAGACTATCAATAATGCTGGCACCGCTGTGTTGATGGCTACCCACGATTACAGTTTGCTGGAAAAACACCCCGCCCGCGTGGTACGCTGCGAAGAAGGGGAAGTTCGGTTTAGCTAAACTACCCCCACTCCTACTTTTTCTTCAACTCCGAGCCTGATTTCAACACCTCGTCGCCGTCCTCCTGCTCGATGAGATAAGCAGGTTCGTCGTCGCTGGCGTTGCGCGTTATTTCGCTGCCCTTGATGGTACGGGTTACCTTACTCGTAAATTTCTCCCTAACCTTGCCGGAGGCAGTGCCTTTACCCCACTCCCATTCTACTTTATCTCCTTTCTTGTACGCCATAGTTTTTCGGTTTTTTTAGGAAAAACACGGACTTGTAGAAAATTGTTTTTGGGAAAAACCTCGTCGAAACAAACCGCCAATCTTTCCATATTCGATCCTTCCGTGGCTTTTTCTCTCTGGCACAGCCTTTTTTATCAGGTAGTTTTTCAAACTAAAAACAGAAATTTCCCATGCAAGACTCCCGACACGATGAAGACAATCACATTAAGAATCTCGCGGGTAGCGAGGCCGTTGAAAAACTGAAAGATTTGGCCGATGGCATTTGTATGTTCACTACTTTCACTGACGACAAGCCAATGCCCAGCCGCCCGATGGCGCTGCAAGGCGTGGAGGACGACGGGGCGATGTACTTTTTCAGCGCCGACTCATCCGACAAAAACAAGGAAATCGCCGCCGATCCGAGCGTGCAGCTCTTTTTCTGTAAAGAAGGCGCTTCCGAGTACCTCAGCATCTACGGGAAAGCGGCTATCTCCCGCGACCGCGCCAAAATCGAAAAGTACTGGAACGCCTTCATCAAAATCTGGTTTCAGGGCGGTAAGGATGACCCGGCCCTCACGGTTATCCGTATCGACCCCGAGGACGTTTACTACTGGGATACCAAAAACAACCGCATGGTATCTTTTCTGAAAATGGCCGCTTCGCTGGTCACGGGAAAGACAATGGACGATGGAGTCGAAGGAGAATTGGAAGTGTAGTTTTGGCTTCTGCCCGTACGTTTTGAGCGCAAATGTATTTTTGCGCTCATTTTTTAAACCCCTGTACAAGTTTCACAGCTGTTTGCACCGCGACCGCGCTCTTGTTACTTTCAGGACACTATTCTGAATGCCCTGCATAACGTGTTGGCTCCGAAATTTGGCCGTACATTCATTTTTCCAATAGCTGCCGGGCCATACTCCAAAACAGGATGGCAGGAAAGGTTCGTTTCTCTACCATTTTTGAAAAAGTGATGAAATTGTCAACAAATACTTCCTGGCCTATTCCCTGAATATCATCCTGGCTAAGTTCGTGAAATGCCATGCTCCAATCGTGGAATGCACGGTCCTCTTTTCCACCTTCTGCCAGGATCGCAATGTTAGTGTGCCTATCATCCTGAGCAATTTTAGAATACAGATTCTGTACTACTCCCTTCTCACCTTCCAATATTTGGATGAACTCCTGATTGTGGTATAGAAGGCAACCGGAAATATCACTTTTCACATTATGCTTCCGGGCTGCTTTCAATATATCGGCGATATCCTCCGCGCGTAAGTTTGGGCTGGCCGTCGAACAGTAAGTTATTTCATACATGGCGATATTGTAGTTTTTTGTTGTCAGGCCGGGTGTTGCAAGAAGAGCCACGGAATGATGCTTATTTCGTGCTGAATATAATCAATAAGCCACAAATCCCCACATGAGAAGAAATAACTGATTGGTCGACCCTTCCATTTCATAAGGAAAGCGTAGTATTTGCTCCAAATACGCATCTGAAACGCAACGTGCCCCGGCTTAGTCCAGCCGGGGCACGTTGCGTTTCAGATGTACTCTATTAGCTTATTGAACTTTGAGCACCTTTATCGTTTTTGTTTCAGTAGGGGTACTTACCTTCAGCAGGAGCAGGCTCGTTGGCTGACGGCTTACCTCGAACACATGCCGCTCTTCCCGGCCGGCCTGCTCGATCTGGTGACTACCAAGTACCTTGCCTTGTGTGTCAGTCAAAGTCATGCTGACTGGCTGGTTGGCAACGCCACGCACCAGCACCGAAACTCGGCCATCCTCCACGGGGTTCCCCAACATAAGTACATTCAAACCATTGTCTTCGTCTGGCCCGACTCCGAATCGCGCACCACTATTCCCGCACACGGCCAGCCAGTTGTAGACAAAGCTTACCTCGCCACTGGTACCCTGCTGAGTGGCTTTGAGCGTGATGGTCGGGTTATCTATATAGACGCTAAGCGTGTAGGGGCCCGGTACGGTAGTCGGGAGTTTCTCCCTGACGATCGAGAAAGTGATGGGTTGCCCGTTCACGCCGCTGTACTTGGGCGTGAAGGTCAGCAAGCGGAGGTTGGAATTGCCCGGTGTGGGACTGCAACTGATCGTCGTTACGTCTGTGATGGCAAAGGTCGTCGGCTGCGGATCGGGACCGGGCGGGGGCGGGGTAGTGCCGCACGCGGCCAGCCAGTTGTAGACGAAAATCGTCTCGCCTCCGGTTCCCTGCTGGGTAGCTTTGAGCGTGATAGTCGGATTATCGGTATAGATTTCGAGCGTGTAAGGCCCCGGCGCGGTCGTCGGCAACTTTTCGCTGACTACCGAGAAAGTGATGGGCTGCCCGTTCACGCCGCTGTACTGGGGGGTAAAGGTCAGCGAACGCTTGTTGGGGTTGCCCGGAACGGGGCTGCAACTGACCGTCGTTACGCCCGTGATGGCGAAGGTCGTCGGCTGCGGATCGGGACCAGGCGGGGGCGGGGTAGTGCCGCAGGCGGCCAGCCAGTTGTAGACGAAACTCGTCTCGCCGGCTCCCGGCTGCGAAGCCTTGAGCGTAATCTTAGGGTTATCGATATAGATCTCGAGCGTGTAAGGCCCCGGCGCAGTCGTCGGCAGCTTCTCGCTGGCCACCGAGAACGTGATGGGTTGGCCATTCGAGTTACTGTACTGAGGAGTGAAGGTCAGCAAACGCTTGTTGGGGTTGCCCGGGATAGGGCTGCAACTGATCGTCGTCACACCCGTGATAGTAATCGTGGGATTGGCAGGTGTAATGGCCTTCAAGGCCCTATCGGCCTGAATGAATCCGTAGCCGGTCCCAAAGTCGAAGCCCGCATCGAAGCCCGGAGTGAAAGGATCGTCCATGTCCAGGGCGGTGCTTTCCAACGTACTCAAAATGACCGCAGGGCTGATGCCGGGCACTTTCTGCTTCATCAGAGCCGCTACGCCAGCTGCATGCGGAGCTGCCGCCGAGGTACCGAAGAAGTTAGGGAACGCATCGGGGTCGCGGGAAGTATCGTTGCCAAAGAACGTATTGTTTGTGCCATCCACGCTCGTAATCTCCGGCTTCTGGCGGACGATGGGCGTGCTGAGTCTGGTACCGTCGGTACTAAAAAGGATGGGGGTGCCTCCCGCCGAAGAAAACGGTTCGATGGTCGCCGTGGTCAGCGCAGGATTATAGGCAGGTGTATTGTAGAAGGGAGCGGCTCCCACTGCGATGGCCCTACTGGCGTTGGAGTGTCCCGTTACTGTCGAACTTTTAGTATCGTATTCAGTAAGGACATTGTTGCCAAAGTTCACCCACTTAACAAGAGTTGGGTCGGGCGTGGGGCCCGTAGTTTCATCCTCATATTTGGCAAGCACCAGTTCAATTGTCACTGCGCTGCCACCAGTGTTCGTCAGGCCAATGATCTCCACAGGATCACCACCGATACTCTCACCTTGTGATGATAAGTTGCCCAGAAAATTTCCATTGAAGTAAACTAGCAAATCCATGTCTGTCCGGGCACCACTGCCCCCACTTACAGAGAAAAACGGATCATCCCATTGAAACGAGATGATAATCCGTCGGCCAGCCCCAATGGTAAGTGACTGAAATTTGTCGCCCCCACCAAAATCATGTGCGCCCACGTAATAACCGGGGCTGGCGGGTTGCGTCGTTCCTCGATACGCACTTTGGTAGGATTGCCGGGCTGAGTTACCTGCCGAAGAGAAATACGTAACACCGCTATTGTTAACTACATCGTCAACTGCCTGGGCAACGGGGCCATCCTGAAAGAAAGGTGCGGCAAAATAACCGACATCGTCGGTGATGACTTTACAACCGGCGGCGGCCAGGGCCCGAATACCGGCCGCAAAATCGAGTTGCCCTTCAAAGGCTGTGTAAAACGCCTGCGGTGAGCCAGGGGCGATGTCGTGGATCAGTTCGATCATAGCCCGGCCTTCGTCGATGCCAGTACCGCTGAATTCCTTCAACACTTCGACTCCCGCTGGCAAATCGCCCGAAGCAACGCCCGCAGCGGCCCCGCCGCGGGTGTTGTAGGAGTCGGAAAGTACCCCAATCTTCACCCCCGTCCCATCCACATTATAGGTGGTGCGGGCAACATAGGAGCGCAATGAAGTATCGGCTTGCGAGGTAACGGATCCTACGTTGTGTATGGGTTTATAAGATGGGCGGGCAGAACGCAATACAGAAACATCCTTCAAATCGTCCAGCTTGTCGATGGGCAGGTAACCCGTTACCTGTTGTTTATATACGCGGCCTTTGGTCAGGCCAAGTGCCTGTAGACTTTGCAGTAGGGCCTGGCCTTCCTGCTCTGAATTGGCTACCGCGCTGATGGCAATAGAATTGCCCTCAGTCATAAACAGGTTGTCTCGCTGTAAACCCCCAGGAAACGGGGCTTGCGTATTAATACCGTTATTTTCAATAACGGTCAGCAGGTCAGTGCTGACTTTGGCAGCTCGGGCCGCAGCCTTCACGTCGGCTGGTGTTTGCGCCTGCACTGCAAATGATGCAATGAGCAGGGCCACGATAGTGCAGGAAATGACCCTGAAACGATGTAATGGTTTCGTCATAACATTAGAGGTTGGTTTGGTTGAGAAAAAAATAAACTTACGTTGAAAAAACAGATAAAACAATATGTACCTCTGATTAACAAGCGGTATAGGGTACACAGGCAAGATTTTCTTGCCGAAAAACAAAAAAAGCCAATGATTTATCATATTTTTTTGTGCCGTAAGCGCTACACTCACCACAGAAATCAGAAATAAACGGCTGAACTGTATCGGCGTTGTGCACAGTCTTTCAGACTACACACAGCTTCGCGGCGACAGAGGGCTACGAAGTAGCGAGGGTAGTTGGGAATATTCAGCCCCAACACGAGATTCCGCTTTCCAACGAGCAAATCTCCCTCTTTCACAAACTGAATAATTCCACTTCCGCAACGGTTTTCCATTTTGTTTCTTCTTTGGGGAGTCAGCAATGGGTCGTCATCAAACATAAAATCATCAATTTACTGATGAGTTCAACAGGATGATTTTCCTGCTGCCAAAACTGGTAATCCTTATTCTTAGCATTCGCTTCCCGGAACGCCGGACCGCCTGCTTGCTCAAATATCCAAAGCATCCAGCCCCGCCGACTTTCCGAATCTTCCTTATCGGCGATAGCGGCAATAATTTTTTTGGAAGTAAATTTCTTCAAATCCCGCAGGGCATCGGAAGGATGATGGCCGAATTGCGTCGAAATCATCAGATGCACATGGTTGAGTCTTCGGCTCCGCTCAGACTGACAATTAGGCTGGTCATGCTGAGCGGAGCCGAAGTATGGCAGTAGCGCAGGCTTTCCAGCAGAATATCCACGTAAGTGGAGCGCGTGAAGACTTCGTCAGGCTGAGCGGATCGAGCTGGCGTACCAGCCGAAGCCATTGGACGATGGCGAAGGTGACGAAGTACAAGCCTTCGGGATTCTGGATGCGGCGGGCGCAGGGCATGGGCTTGCGGGTTGGCGGTTCGCAATAGATTCATCAAAGCAACCTCACTCTCACATTAACCAGCCCCTCCCAGTTTTTCGCCGTAACAATGAAAGGCGTAACAAGCCCTTCCAATTTGAGGACTACCTTCAACGAAGTGATCGTATAATGCTGGGCGATGTGTCCTGGCTTCAAAAACACAATACCGTAGAAAGGCTGC
>NZ_JBGSXF010000353.1:0-2468 GCF_041751555.1 Persicitalea sp.
TTAAAAATTTCCACTTTACGCGATTGAAAGAGCTGCAAAGGAATTACCGTTGTGGAATCGGCGCTTTGAATTGTGACCGAGACGTTGTCGATGCGAGTAATTGTTCCGCGTACATCGTCTAGTTTCACTACTTGTCCTTCCTTGTATTTGTTACGGCTATAAATCGATGAGATCATGTTGGCCAGTACGTCCCGTGAGGCGATACCGTAACCCAGCGCGAAGGCCGCGACGATTCCACCGAGAATCAGGTTGAAACTGGATTCCAGCAGAGCAGTTTCCAGCCCGATTTGCCCCAGTGCACTAATGA
This sequence comes from Persicitalea sp., assembly GCF_041751555.1. Classification (NCBI taxonomy): domain Bacteria; kingdom Pseudomonadati; phylum Bacteroidota; class Cytophagia; order Cytophagales; family Spirosomataceae; genus Persicitalea; species Persicitalea sp. Next base: position 308 of record NZ_JBGSXF010000353.1, read on the forward strand.
AAGTGATGATCAGGAAAAAGATAAAGACGATGTTTCCGATCAGTTTGGCCGAGGCAATATTGAACGATTTGCATAGGGCGGTCACGGCACTTTTGATGACATCGGCCAGCATAATCCCGACTTGCAACATGATGGCTGCCGCGACCAGACGCGGGATGAACTCGACAATGGAAGCCACCATGTTGGTGATGGCGTCGATGCCCAGCGTTTCGGTGGCCGCCGTCAGGAAAACCAGCAAAATGAAGTAATAAAGTACAGTTGCGACGATCTCACTAAGTTTGATCTCGGTTTTCAGCTGCTTGACGATACTGATTTCGTTCAATTTCTCTCCAATACGGTCGAAGCCCACGCGACTCAGCACTTTCTTAACCAGTGCCGCTACCGCCCGGGCTACCAAATAGCCCACCAGCAGTATGATGGCACAGCCAATTAGGCGCGGTACAAACCCCACGAATTGCTCGATGAGCGTGTTGAAGGTATTGATCAGAATTTCGGTGATATTAGGAAGGCGTTGCATGATGGACTAGGGTTGGGAGGGTTCTTCAATGTCCGATACGCACATTAGAGCGGTGCTGAATAGGCTGTCGGTAAATAATTCCACGATCTGCATGGTATCGCGAATGAAGTCAACCTCCGACACCAGGGCATTTTTCAAGTACGCGGGTACTTCAGCGTCGGATTCCATTTCTTTGAAGACATCGTTGCTCATGCCGTAATATCTTTTTATTTTAAATACTTGAACAGTTCCAGCAATTTGGCCCCCAGCAGGCCCAGGAAAATGGCTGTCTCCAGGTACTTGGTTCGCAACTTCTCACGGGAACGCAACAAGCGCATCTTGGTGGCGCTCTCAGTGATTTTGAATATGTCGGAGATTTCCCGAATGCTGAGTTCGTCCTGATACTTCATCATCAAAACGCTCTTTTCCTCCGTAGTCAGTCGCTCCATTGCGCGATTCAGTCGCTTGGCCTCCACGTCCGGTTCCTCAAACATCGTATTCAGATCCGTATCGTCGGGGACTTCCAGCTTTTCATCGTCATAGACTTCGGCCCGTTTTTTATTGATCCGCAACTGATCCATGCAATAGTTGTAGGTAATAGAGTACAACCAAGTGGAAAAACGGGCATTCTCCTGGTAGGAACCCAGCTTGAAAATCAGCTTAAGGAAAATATCGTGGGTGAAATCCTCCGCCTTTGCCTAGTCTTTCACGAACGATAGGCACTTACGGTACACTTTATTAGAGCACCGTTCGTACAACTCCTCAAAGTAGGGATTGCGCTGCGTGACAATAAACAGCCGCACAAGTTCCTCATCAGTTTGCAATTTTATCGAATTTGCTTGCGGGCTTAGGACTTCCATTGACGAGAAAGGTAACTATCGGAGGTATTTTTTCTGAAAATTAGATCAAGAATCGACCCGAAATAACAAAAAAAGCCCTGCATTGACGAGAATGCAGGGCTTTTTTCAAAAATAAACATCAAACGGTTGTAAAGTCAGGCTATCAAATACCGCCGATGGCTACTCGCTTGAAATCTTTCACCTCGAGTCCCTTTGCAGTCTTTTCCAGCAGTTGACGAATGGTCATAGATCCATCCTTTACAAAATCCTGGTTCAACAGCGTATTCTCACGATAGAACTTATTCAGGCGGCCCATCGCGATTTTCTCAAGCATCGCTTCGGGCTTGCCTTCGGCGCGGGCCTGGTCACGACCTACCTCGATTTCGCGCTCGATCGTTGCCGAGTCCACACCGTCCTTGTCCAGGGCGACGGGCTTCATGGCCGCGATTTGCATCGCCACATCTTTACCAAGTTCGGTCACGTCGGTGCCGTTCACCCCGGCAAAGGCGACGAGTACGCCCAGCTTGCCGTTGGAGTGAATGTATGAGACCACTTCCTCGGAAGTCATGCTTTCGTAAGCCACCACGTCGAGCTTCTCACCAAGCTTGCCCGTCAATTCCACGATGTTTTCCGACACGGGACGACCATCAGCCATCGTGGCGGCAAGCAACGCTTCCTTATCGGTAGCGTCCATCTCTACCGCCTTATCCAAAATGGATTGTGCCAGATTTTTAAAATCCTCCACGTTAGAAACGGGTTCGGTTTCGCAGGCAAGAGCCAGGATTTTGCCCGTCTTGCCGTCGTCACTAATGTGAACGAGTACCGC
>NZ_JBGSXF010000354.1:0-8974 GCF_041751555.1 Persicitalea sp.
GACAGTCGCCCAACGAATACCGTACGCTCCACGATAATTGACCCGTCAAATTTTTTCCGTATTTTACACAATTCAAAAAAACACTTCCATGGCAAAATATAATCTGAAAATCAACGGAAAAACGCGCCCGGTCGATGTCGATCCGGCCACGCCCCTGCTGTGGGTGCTGCGCGACCACCTCGACCTGCCCGGCACCAAGTACGGTTGCGGTATCGCTCAGTGCGGGGCCTGCACAGTACACCTGAATAGCACGGCGGTGCGATCCTGCCAGCTACCCGTTTCGGCGGTAGGCGACGAGGCCATCACGACCATCGAAGGACTTTCCGAAAAAGGCGACCATCCGGTGCAGCAAGCGTGGCTCGAACACGACGTGGCCCAGTGCGGTTACTGCCAGTCTGGTCAGATTATGAGTGCGGCCGCTTTGCTGAGAACTAATCCTACCCCCAGCGATGAGGAAATTGAGGCGGGAATGAGCGGTAATATCTGCCGCTGCGGCACCTACCTGCGCATCCGGGAGGCAATCAAAACCGCGGCTAAATCATAATTGTCCCGGCGGATTTCCGGCGGCTATTCCTCTATCTAAATTAAGCTATCGACTCATGGAAAATACAAAATCAACTCACAACAGGCGTTCCTTTTTAAAATCGTCGGCACTGGCGGGCGGTGGGCTGATGCTCAGTTTCAGCTGGCTCTCGAGCGCGAAGGCCGCCGAAAAAATGCAGGAATTGAACCTGCCCGAGCAGTGGTCAGAACTCACGGGCTACATCAAAATTACACCAGATAATATCGTCAAGATACTTTGCCCTAACCCAGAATTCGGGCAAAATGTGATGACTTCTCTCCCGATGATTATCGCCGAAGAACTGGACGTGGACTGGAAAGACGTGGTGGTGGAAATGGGGCCGCACGACAATGTGAAATTGGGGCCACAGTTCACGGGCGGAAGTAACTCGGTCAGGATGTACTGGAAACCCCTCCGGGAGGCAGGAGCCGCGGCCCGGCAAATGCTGCGCCAGGCCGCCGCCGAAACGTGGAGCGTGCCCGTTGAGGAAGTCACGACCAAGGCCGGCGTACTCTACCATCCTGATACGATGAAGACGGGCAAATACGGCGAATTCGCCGAAAAAGCGGCTACGGTACCCGTCCCCAAAGAAATGACGCTAAAAGAACCCGCTGATTTCAGTATCGTCCGGCATTCCAAAAAGAATGTGGAAGGGATGAAAGTAGTGACTGGCCAGCCCCTGTTTGGCCTTGATTACCGAGCCGACGGTATGTTGATTGCCATGATTCAGCACCCGCCCGCCTTCGGCATGAAGCTGAAATCGTTTGATGCTTCGCAAACGCTCAAAATGCCGGGCATCAGGGATGTTTTCAGACTGAAACTGTACGAAGATGGTTTCGAGCAGGGCGGTTTCGATACCCGCACTTTCAACGATATGCTAGTAGTGGTAGGCAATACTACCTGGGAGGTGATGACAGCCCGCAAAAAGCTAACCGCCCAGTGGGAGCCTGCCGGCGACACCACAGACATCATGATGGGTCGGGGCGAGAAAAGGGAGGTCGTCGTTCCGGGTGGGCTGGAAAGTACCAGTACGCAGCTTGCAAAAATGCAGGAATATGCCAATGAGCCTGCCCAGGAACTAAGAAGAGACGGCGACCCCGAAACGGCTTTCAAAAATGCGGCCCAGGTGATTGAGCGTACCTACAATGCCCCGTTCCTGGCCCACAACTGCATGGAGCCGATGAATTTCTTTGCCGATGTTACAGCCGAAAAAGCGGTAGTGGCAGGTCCCTTGCAGGCACCGGGTTGGGCAGAACCTACCCTGTCAAAACTATTGAATCTTCCGGCCGATAAGATCGACATTCACATGACGCGCATGGGGGGCGGTTTTGGTCGGAGAGCCTATACCCAATATCTCTACGAAGCGGCGCTGATTTCCAAAAAAGTTAAAGCCCCGGTCAAGCTAATCTACTCCCGTGAGGACGACATGACCTACGGCATTTATCGCCCGATGTACACAGCCACCTACCGCGCGGCGCTGGACGCCGATAAAAAGCTGATCGCCTTCCACGTGAAAGGCGGCGGCATTCCCGAACATCCCGTCCATGCCAACCGCTTCCCGGCGGGAGCCGTGGACAACTACCTGGCCGAGGGCTGGGCCATTCCTTCCAACATCACCATCGGGGCATTCCGCGCCCCCCGTTCCAACTTTAACGCCGCCGCCGAGCAATCGTTTCTGGATGAAGTAGCCGAGGCAATGGGCAAAGACCCTATCGATTTGCGTCTGGAACTTTTGGAGCGAGCCAAGAAAAATCCGGTGGGCGAAAACAACGACTACGACGCCGACCGCTACGCGGGGGTACTTAAGCTGGTCCGGGAAAAGTCGGGCTGGGGTGGTGCCGACCAGGGCAAATACAGTCGGGGCGTCGCGGCTTATTTCTGCCACAACTCCTACGCTGCCCACGTGGTGGACGTGGTCACCCGTGAGGGAGTACCCTACGTGGAGCGGGTCACGAGCGCGGTGGATTGCGGCGTGGTGGTCAATCCCGACGCGGCCACTAACATGGTGCAGGGAGCCGTAGTAGATGGCATCGGCAACGCTTTTTACGGTCAATTGACCCACAAAGACGGAGCCGCCGAGCAAAGTAATTTTGACAAGTACCGCCTCATCCGCCACCGCGAAGCACCAAAGACGATCGACGTGCATTTTGTCCAAAACGACATTGACCCCACCGGACTGGGCGAACCGCCCTTTCCCCCGGTATTTGCGGCGGTGGCCAACGCTTTGTACAAAAACATGGGCAAGCGGTTTTATAATCAGCCGTTTCAGCCTGACATAGAGAAGCAGATTTGAGTTTGAGAAAACCCCTTGCTCACTCGATCCAATTCTGGGCCTGCACCGCCGTGGCCTGAGTCCTCTCAGATTGGTATAATGGTGGATTTAGCCATAGAGAGGGTACTTCGCTATCCCATGTACTACCTGGCCCTTGAACTGGAAGAGGATTTTCTGTCTTTGTGTACTCAAAAAATGACTGGCACACCCGGCAGAGGATAACCCCTATTTATGAAAACGTATCCCAAGAGGGAGTTCTCTTATGATTAGTGAAGAGCGGATTAGCTTTTGACGAAACTAGCCGTTGCAAACGGCCATTCATTTTCAGTACGCAGTCTCCCTTTGGAAGACATACGCACAACAGCTGTAACACTACGACGAACAAGGGGGAAGGCAGTAGACGGATTATTGATCAGATTATTTTCACAACAACCTGAATGATAAAATGTTAATCTATCAAAGATCGCCCTAATTAAATAGCTAAAAGGGAGTCCAGGTAATTGTCAGATAATAATTCCGAGGGAATTTTGGCGTTAGTAGTTACTATATTTCCATCTTTATCAATCAGAATATATCTGGGAATTGCATTGAATTTATACAAGCTATTGACAATATTGGAATCCGCTAGAAACTCAGAATTTTGGATACCATGTAATCCTTCAATTTGTAGATTGTTTCTTAAAAACCTCCTCCATTTTTCTGTTTGCTGGTCCACTGAGATATAGAGGAATTTTAAATCGGGACGACTTGAATATTTTTTCGATAGCTTTACAGAGTATTTTAATTCATCGACACACGGCCCACACCACGTCGCCCAGATATCTATATATACAAGATTCCCACTTAAATCAGAAAGTTTAAATTCTTTTTCATTAATATCGTGCAGCACTAGATCCTTCATAGGCATCCCAGGTTTCAATTCATCATAATTAGTAACGATATACTTTAATCCCTCTAAATATTTTGAATGAGGATAGTCCTTTTGAAACAAATCAATAAGTTTCAATTCTAAATTATAATCCATCAAATAATCTATCGACATATGAGCTACAAACAAAGCCATTAGAAATTCTCGATAATCATTCAATTTCTTATCCTTTATAATTGCTCCCTTAACGTATTCATACACGCCGGTTTTTACTTCATTATCATACCGGCAGTTCAAAATGTTATCAAATATTGGCCTCAATCTTCTTTCCAAATACCAAGTATAGTGTGGATTATTAATATAACTAGGGTGCAAGCTCAAATCTTCGAATGCATTAGTTAATGTTGAGTCTAAAACGACCCGCATATCATCGTTACTACTTTCGGCTCTGGCGATTTCAGTGTCAAAATGCATGCGTTGAGTAATTTCATATAGGGAAAAATAGTTGAGTAGCATTTGCCTATAGTAATCCGAAATAGAGCTATCCCCTTTTATCTGGTGTTTTAATTCTGTACCAAATTGCGTTAAGCTATCTAAATACACCTGTTGTTCTAAAGAAGATGCAGAAATACGATCAATTACATTTGTATTTACATATTGACTCCTTTCTTTTTCAACAAGAAAAATTTTGTGATAGTATGAATTAATGATTTTTAAATCATCGTCAAACTTAGGGGATCCATTCTCAATTGTAAGATCTATATTTGCCCCTGGTTCAAAGTACAGAGTCGTGTAAAATTTCCATTCACCTTGATCTTTATTTCCAACTACCACTAATAGGCTAAGCGTATCATTTTGGACAAACTCAATTTTAGTCCGCCCTAATGAATCAAACTTAGACTGATAAATTTCATTAAGTCCAGTGTGTAAAATATTAGATTTGGTTAGAGACACTTCCATCCCAGCACATTCGCGACAGGAGATATTTATTTGAGTTTCAGTTTCTTTCGAGGAAGAACCGTAACTTGAAATAAAAAGGATGGAAATGATCGGGCAGAGAATTGATATGAATGATTTCATGTACTTTTTAATTGATAAGGCTAAATTAGTATAGTGCAAATTCCCCCGCTATCGCCAGTTTGCAACTGTTGGCTAAATATACACCGAGTCTGTGACTCGCAATCCGCAAAAATTTCTGGCACATCAGCACAAGCGTTTTAAGGTCGTGCATCTGATTCTGAAAAGTACCTTTGTAAACATTACCACCCCGGCGCCGCTGGCTTTTTCTTTGATCGGCCAAAAAATAGTAATTGTCGGTTTTGACACCTTCTGGTATCATATAATCCTACCGTCTTTTTCCGACGCACTTTCCTGCATCGTGAAGGAAGTCGCGTTAGGTATAGTCCCAGCATACAGAGGAATAATCTGCTGCGCCTTGCTGCAAACAGCGAGGATAGGAGGTCAATGCTGAGCACCGTTTTTTTCACAAACCAAAAAAGGAGAGCGCCGTTTTGGTCTACTCGTAGCCCGAACCTACGCCCCACAGTTCACAAACAGCAGCCACCTCACTATGCATCAGTAAAGTGGCTGCTGTTTCAATTATCGGGACGTATTCGCACAACCAGCCCTATGTGCTGGCAGTAGCGGCAGGGAGCTAGTACTTGAGCGCCTTCAGCTTTTCGATCACGCGGTTAGCGACGATTTGGTAGCCCTTGTCGTTTAGGTGGATATCGTCGGTCGTGATGTCTGCTCTCAACCCACGGGGAAAATTAAGGTTTGCCAGATCGGTAAGATCGTCCGCCGTCGGTTTGTAGCCAATTGCGGCTAGTTCTGCGTCAGTCGGAGGCGTCATCTTTACGTAGGCATCGCCGTATTTGGCGGCAAGCTTTCCGTTGATCGCAAGTACCGTGTTATAGTTGTCAGATCCTTTGTTCTCATCCGCCTCGGTAAGGACTCCCAGTACGACGTATCGGGCGGGGGCGGTGATATAGGCCACCGAACTGGCCAGGGAAGCAATGATTTCCTCTTCCGCGCCCGGTTTACCGATATTGTTCCGGCCATACCATAAAATCTGCGTGGCGGTTTTGAGCTTGGACGCACCCTCCAGCAGGAACTCGGAATCCGCCGGAATGTCGATCACACTCACTGTATCGGGCGTAATCGTATACACTTCGCCTTCGGTCCTTCGAATGGTGCAGCGTACGCCATTTATGGTTCCCGTGCGGCTGTATTCTTCTTTTCTGAAAGGGGTCGATAAAAACTGATTGCTCAGCTTGGTAATCTTTACCGGCTTGATACCGTCCAGCTTATTTCCCTCGACCGATATTTTGAGCGGGGTACCTCCCTGCCTGACGGCGATGCTCGCGGCCCCCTGGCCCACAATCCCGTCGCTTACTACGGGCCTTCCTTGTAAGGCCGCCGCGACAATGTTCCCATAGGGTGCGGTGCCTCCTGCGCCGATGGTCAGGCTGTCACCGAAAAAGGCGAGTGTTTTATCCCTGTCCGGAATTATTTCTTTTTCAGGAATCTCGGTTTCGGGGATAACCTCGTCTTCTTCCTTACTACAAGACGCCAAAATGGTTGTGGTAAAAATAGCTGCACCGGTGGTGAGAAAAAAGCGTCTGCGGCTTAATAGACTGTCAGAGCCTTCATTGTGTGAGTTGGTCGTGTGTTTTTCAGTCATTTTTTGAAGAGGATGTTTATCGCGGTTTTTCCTGATAAAAATCATTCCAGGCAAATTTTCCTTACCCTTTCGGGTGTACAGTGGAAATGCACCGTTTCTCGAAACAATCCTCTCCACAGAACTACCCTATTTCAACCACTTTCAATGCTTGGCCCAGTCTATCAGAAATGCCTCCTGATATTTGGATACCGTTTTTGCTCCCTGTTGGGTACCAGGAATAACGTCGGCTCGGAATTTCACTGGGGAGCCGTCACTATCCCTGTCAGTGTCCGTATGAGCGGAGGATTGGGTAAATACACCTTTCAAAGCGAGACCAGACAGAGCAACAGTTTTTCACTCATCGATTTGAAAACAAAAGCCCTCCAAATAATAACGGGGACTACTTTTTAAGAGTAAAATTGCTTCCAGATTTAAAAAAATGACCGCCAACGCGAATTCGCTGGCGGTCATTTTCAGATGAAAGTAGGGCCTACTACTCTTTGGTAAATTCCCCTACCCCCTTGATCTCCACTTCGTTGCCTACTGTAGCCGTATTGTCACTTCCTACGCCAAAGTCGATACGATTCAGCTTGCCAGTCACCTTGATGGCAGCCATCGGCTTTTTGGTGCGGGGATGTTCCCGTACCCCCAGCACGACCATGTCCATCGTGATTGGCTTAGCGACGCCGTGCATGGTAAGGTTACCCGCCAGGCTATACTTTTTGTCGGCGACTTTCTTGATCGAGGTACTTTTGAAAGTCATGGTCGGGTGAACCGTGGCGGCAAACCAATCGTCACTCTTCAGGTGGTCGTCGCGGCGCTCGTTATCGGTATCGACGCTACTAATGCTGGCCGTCAGCTCTACCGTCGCGTCGGATAGGTCTTCTTTGTCGGCGGCGAGGGTCACATTGAAGTCCTTGAAGTTCCCATCTACTTCCGAAATGAGCAGGTGCGTGACCGTGAAGCCCAGTTTAGAGTGGGCCTTATCCATTTTCCAGGTTTGGGCGAATGCGCCAAAAGAAGCTGCCAGCAAGGCGATTGTGAAGAGCGTTTTCTTGTTCATGTTATATTTCGTTTTAAATTGAATTGTGAGGAAAACATAAAAACTTAGAGAATTGGATAGTGTGAAACCTCAGAGGATTCTTAGTTCGAATCCCCCCCCATTACATCGTCGTTCTTCACGCCGCGCGTCCGCTTTTTCTCTACCAGCGCCATCTTGCCGATCTTGTAGCTGAACGTCAGCTTGATGTTCTGGTTATAGATATTGTTGACGCTTACCTGGTTGAAGAGCGGCGAGTTGAGGGTACTTTTGATCTTCATCCCGCCGAAGAAGTTGTCGGCGGCCAGGCCGATGCTGCCTTTCTTGTTGGGGAAATCCTTGCGGATACCCAGCGAGTACATCCCCATGCCACTCTGCACGCCCTGTAACTGTACCCGGTTGCCCCGGAAGCCGCCAAATGCCTGAATACCCCAGCCGTTGGGTAGTTGGATCTGCGATTGCAGCCGCCCTCCAATCACGAAGCCCGAGTTGCTGACCGTTTCGGACACGCCCGTCAGACCGACTTGCATGCCTTCGAGGTAGTTGTAGTAAAGGTCCACGCCGCCGTTCAGCGTCCATTTGGAGGTGATGTAGAAGTTGCCGAACACGTTGGCCCCCAGCGTCTGCTCGCGGCCGATGTTCTGGTAGGTTGTGACTACCGCGCCGATGAGCGAGTCGGAGGGCGTGGTGATGCGGGTGATGGAGTTGCTGGTCGAGCGGCTGAACAGCGACATGTTTAGGTAGGTTTTCTTGATCGAAGTACTCAGGCTCAACTCTACATTGTCGGTCAGTTCGGGTTTCAGGGTCGGATTACCAATGTTAATGTTTTGCAGGTTCGCCAGGTTGAAGTTGGGGTTCAATTGCTGCAAGCCCGGCCGCTGAATCCGCTTGTTGTAGGCCAGTTTGAGGGTGGATGCTTTGCCGATGGCCTTGGAAATATTGACGCTCGGCACCAGGTTGGAGTAGGCCGGAATCTCGATCTCACTATTTTGGTCGAGGGCGTCGATCATCGTGTGTTCAAAGCGCGAACCCAGCTTAAAGGTGTACTTGTTGGCCGTGGCAAAGGTATAGGACAAGTACCCCGCTCCAATGTTCTGATTGTAGTTGAGCAATCCGGCGGGGTTGTTGACATCGGTGGCGAAAACGCCCGTCGGCCCGGCAAATTGGTACTGATAGTTGCTGTTCACTTCCCGGAAAATACCCTTCACACCAAACTCAATCTGCTGTTTCTTGCCAATGGGCTGCATGTAATCGGTTTGGAGAGTAATCTCCTTGTTGACGTTGTCGTTCAGGTTTTTCTGTCGTCCGGTGAGTTCCTGGGACGAACTGAGCAGATCGGCGTTGAAGTTGTTCGTCAGGTTACTCACGCTGTACAGCGTCGAGATCGACCATTCGTGGCCGGGCTTGAAGATGCGGACGTAGTCCAGGTTCATGTCCACGGAGTTGGACAAGTCGCGGCTGTCTACATTGCGGTACTTGGTGGAAGTCAGCGCGTCGTTGGTGAAAATATTGGTCGTGTAATCCTGATCCCGCGAGAAGTTGCGGGTACCGAAGTTGACGCCCGCCGCCAG
>NZ_JBGSXF010000355.1:0-3638 GCF_041751555.1 Persicitalea sp.
AATCCCAAAGAACTAGCCAAACTAGGCATTTTTACGCCTCTGGCGCGGCGTTACGATGAGCGGCAAAATTCCTCCTGGATCATCCCCAACCAAAAAATTGTGGCGGTCGATCCAGATTTGCCAGGCCTTCAAAAATTCATCGAGAGACAGAAGCAAACTGATGAGCGTCCGACACAAGGTCAGGGTACCCGTTCGACCTCCCAGGAGGTGATCACGCGTCCGCCCGCTTTGGAAAACAGCTTAAACAATTTCTTCCGTAGTCTTTTCGACCTGCTGGCGGCCTGGTTACGCTGGCTATTTGGCGGCAGCGGAGATAAAGAACCGAGATCGAAACGCTTGGTGGTTGATGATGACGGTAATTTTCGTTGGTTTTTTGAAGATAATCCCAAAAGGAAAATAGAATTCAGAATCGTGCGAGCCAGCGAGTGTCCCAACGACGAGGCCGAATTTGGGAAGCCGAGTGTAAACGTGCTACTGGAATGGGAACAACGCGCCGGGCAGGGCGATTTGGCTACCTTTGCCGAACTCCGTGGCCAGGCCGACAACCATTTTATTTCCAATCCCCAGCCACCTAGTAACGGTCCTAAACCCCCTATAGAGGCCGATTCCGTACTCGTAAAAGTGCATGATTCTGATTTCAAGGTGTTCGATGCCAGTGATCAGCAACATTACTCGCAAACCGCCGGAAAATTAAGCAGCGAACCCATTGTGGCCGTCATGGACACTGGCCTTAAATACAAGTGGGACAAGACGAGTGTCAAATTGACTTACGAGGATGGTACTCCCTTCCAGTTCAGTATAGCCAAGGCCCCTGGCGGTGGTTGTCTGCCGGGAGCAAATTTCGGCTATTGCAGCATTGGCGACTATCTGCGCAGGCCTACTCCACCCTTCACCCAATTGGCGACCCTTGCGTCGCTAACCACCGCCGAAATACAGGCGAGTCCTTACGACGACCATCTCGTGGACGAGCAAGTAGTAGGAGAAGAGACAAATCGAGAAAGGGTCGGTCGGCACGGTACTTTCATTACGGCCATTCTCAATCGGCATGGTTGTCAGGTCTTGCCCGTCAAATCGTTCAACTGCGCGGCGCGCGGTACGCTGTTCGATGTGTTGAGTGGGCTTAATTATCTGATCGCACAAAAACGGGCAGGAATGTCCATCAAGGTGCTGAATGCTAGTTTCAGCGGTACACTCGACGCGTCGGGTCTGGATTTTCTCTACAAAAAGATGAAGGTACTGACCGATTTGGGTGTGTGGGTGGTGGCCTCGGCGGGCAACGATGGCATCAGCCTCGATGGTACTTCTATCTACCCCGCTCAGTTTGGTTTATCCGGTGGCCGTTATTCTATCGAAAAAGTAGTTACGGTTAACTCCAATTATGATGGTAGCGTGCAGGGCAACACAGGAGCAGCAGTATCGATCACGGCCTATTCGCCCAGAGTAGGTGGATTCCCATCGGCTGTTGCCGTTAAGGACAGTGCCGGCAACGTAATTCAGGGTACTTCTTTCGCGGCTCCCTACGTGGCCTGTGCTTTGGCAAAACTCAATACGACCGGGCTTTCCAAGACTCAGGTGGTAAGCCAAATCGTAACCCAGACGATCGGGGAAGTGACGTTTGCTACTTAATTAACAACTTATTGAATCTAAAATGGCTGTAAATGCGAACCGCACTGCTGGGCATGGGGCTTTATTTGCTGGCGCAACTTCCGTTGTGGCAGCCGCTCCTGCGTGCCCAGTGCGTGAGTCGTGAGGCATTCCGCGCCCGGTTGCAAGCAATCACCGCGCCGGGCATCGACGTGGACAGCGTAAGGTTGAAGCCGCAGCGGGAAAGTCTGAAAACCTGGCTACTCGATTGGGATAAATGCTATCCTAAGGCGGATTCAAGTTATGTTGATGCGCTGAATCAACTGTCGCTGATACACTGCTACTTCGCTTATGTTTCGGATAAAAACTACGCCCCAGCCATCGCTTGTGCCCAGCAAGCCATCCGTATTTATCGGCACCCGAACCTCGCCCTGAGAAACAGCGATCTGATAGCGGCCTACTCCCGGCTGGGGGTAGCCTACGACTACGCCGGAGAGTCCGAAAGGTCTATCGCGTCTCTGGCGAAGGTCATTGAGTTAGGTAAGGACGCACCTAGTGCTTACAAATCCGTCAGTTCGGCCTACCCTTACGTTGTTTTTCACTACTACTCCACGGGAGATTACGAGAAAGCACTGCAATACGCCGAAGCGGGAGAAAAATTCGGCTACCGGACGGGTAACGCCGCCATAACCTCCAAACTGCTCGAACAAAAAAGCCAGGTTTTGTCTCAACTAGGCAGGTACGAAGAGGCCAGAAGCGCCATTCAAAGCGCCATTACTCTCATTCAAAAACTTCCCAAATACCATCGCACGCTGGCCGGTGAGGAAAAATTATTGGGAGGGATTTTGTACGATATGGGTCGGCCAGACGAGAGTTTGCCGCACTATAACCGGGCTTACGCTTTGGCTAAAAAGCATAAAGATGAAAGCTTGTCAGATTACGCCACGACTCTGGGCGGCGTTTACCTAGACCTTGGCGATGACGCCAGGGCACTCGGGTACTTTCAGGAGGCACTGCGAATCGATAGAAGCGATTTCAGCAAAAGTATTCTGCTGGACTACATGGGCGTGCTGCGCCGAAAGCAAAGAGACTTCGACCTGGCCCTAAAGTACCATCAGCAAGGCCTCAATAATTTATCTATCGACTACCCCGAGACGGACATTGACGATCTGCCTCCGGCGCAGTCGATACGCTCGGAAGCCCACCCGGACTACTTTCTGATCATTGTGCAGGACAAGGCCGACACTTGGCTCGAATATGCCAAATACCAGGAAAATGATCGGCAAATACTCAAAAATGCCTGGCGAACCTATATGCTGGCCGACAGCATGATCGACATCATGCGCGGCCAACACAGCGGGGACGTGAGCAAACTGCTATGGCGCAACCGGGCGCGCAATATGTACGGGCGGGCCGTCGAAACCTGCTATCTGCTCAATGACCCCGCCGCCGCTTTGCATTTTTTCGAGAAAAGTCGTGCTGTGCTGTTGAATGACCAACTGAACGACCAACTTGCCGAACAGTCGCTCCCAAAAAAGGATATGGAGAGCCTGCAGCATCTGAGACGAGAACTTCGGTTTCTGCAAAAACGGTGGCAGGAAAATCCGCCTTCGGATACGAATGCGGCCCGGCTTGGCACCCAGCGATTGGAAGTGCATGAGAAATATGAGAAGTTGGTAGGCAATCTTGAAAAAAAGAACCCGAACTATCGCCAATTCAGGAACGACGATCATGTACCTGGCCTGGGTACCATCCGGCAAAATCTCTTGACCGGAAGCGGCCCGTCGGCGTTTCTTTCATATTTCATTGGGGATAGTACGATGTACGGCATTTGTATCGACAGCAAAAGCTTTGTTTTCAAGAAACTGAACCGAACTGAATACCAGCGTCACATCGGTAAGTTTACGGAATCGCTGGTGAGCCGGGCAGCGCAGAACACCCATTGGAGAGCATAGCTGGAAGCAGCCCATGGTCTGTACAAAACGCTGGTTCAGCCCTTTGACTTGCAAAAGGGTACGCGGCTGATCGTCTCCCCCGACGGCGGCTTCATTCCG
>NZ_JBGSXF010000356.1:0-9896 GCF_041751555.1 Persicitalea sp.
TTGCGGTGACCCCGGATGTCGAACTCGGAGTTTTTCTGGCGGTTGGTGCGCGTCAGATAAACCCGCCCCTTATCGTCGATGGACATGGCGATAGGATCGGGCGCCAGCGAGTCGGAGGCCCACAAGTCCAATTTGAGACCATCGGCTACGGTCAGGGACACGCTTTCCTTGATTTCTTTCGCCCGCATCCGGGCGGTGTTGCCGTCTTCTCTCACCACTTCCAGCGACCCAGCCGGAACGGGAACCGAAGTCTCAAGTACTGAAGTACCCGTTGGGGCCAGCTTGGCGCAGGAAACGATAATGATGCCCGCTGCCAAAACATAGAGCGCGCGAGGCGATTTGTAGAGTTTTTTGAAATTCATGAGAATTGGTGGGTTATTGTTATTGTCTTTTTATAAAAAGCTTGTGTATCTGTTTTTGTTTTTAGGAAGAGCCATTGCAGTCTGTTTCTCATATACTCTATTAGCTTTTCCCGACGAACGTATTCAAAATAGGCGCGGCGGTAGGGTTGTACTGGTAAGATTTCCAGGTGCCATCTCCGTAAATTTCCACGATGCGGTAGCCTTTGTAGGTTGTTCCCCAACTGCCGCCAAAGTGACCATCGTAAAAGTAGGGCTTGCCACCGCTCATTTTGCGATCGTCCTCGTCGTGTTCGTGGCCGTGAAAAATGGCTTTGACGTTCGGTGTTTTTTCCAAAAGCGCGCGCACTTCCTCACAGTCGCGGCCATTGCTGGTCCACTTGACGGGCGTGATGTGCAGAAAAACGAAAATCCCCTTTTTGCTCTCGTACTTGGCCATTTCGCCGCGTAGCCACGCGGGGTCAGGACAGAGATATTCACCTTTCTCGTTGGAAGTATCGCCCAAAATAAAGGCATACTCGCCACGGGCAAAGCTGTGGTTGGTCGGGTAGCCCCAGGTACTTTCCCAGACGTCGAGGCCCACGCGGTCGTGGTTACCGCGCGTGACGAAGAACGGGACGGTCAGGCGCTTGAAGGCTGTCTTGACATCGTACATCAGCGTGGGTTTATCATGAATGAGGTCACCGTTAAAAATAGCAAAATCCAGGCCCATTTGCATTCTTTCCTGGTTAAGCCAACGGATTACATCAGTGTGAAACTGCTCGAATTCGGTATCCGGCTGCCCGTAGTGCCCGTCAGAGGCCACGGCAAAGCGCATGGTAAAGGGGGGTACCACATTTGTCGGGCGCGGGCTGAATTTCAGCCAGGAAACGGCGGGTAAGGCGGGCAGAAGTTTCAGAAGGTCGCGGCGGGCCAGTTTCATAAGGTTTTTTTAGAATGCGGGGTAAGGGGGCCTTCGGTTGTCACATAAACAGCAAGAATAGGAAAACCCAGCGGCAAGCTGTTTCTTTGAAAAAACAATATCGGCAAATTTCAAGAAAAATAGGCAAAAAATGAAGAAAGCGGGGTGGTGCTTAGTGATGGGAGTGGCTTTGACCATGTTAATTCAGGTGCCCGGCCTGGCGCAAGTGAGTGCCAGCGCCAGTGGGGGATACGGCATTCCCACCGCAGCAGGCGGTAGTAGTATGTGGGGCGGTAGCCTGGGTGCCCAATACTATTTCAATTATAAACTAGCCGTAGGCGCACGCGTACGGACCTACGTCGAAACCATCGGCCAGAACGACGGCGGCCTCAATGGCAGCCTGACGGCAGTCACCATGCCCATGATGGCCACAATCGAGTACCACATCACCGACACCGATTTTCATCCATACGTTGGCTTAGGAGCGGGCGTCATTCGCTCCGCCCTGATCACCGACCTCAGATTCAATGGCCAGAATATATATGACGATAGCTCGAAAGAGTACAATTTTGGTCTGGCTCCCAAGCTAGGTGTAGGCTTCGACATCACGCAGGGCTTGATGGTGACGGCAGAGGCAATTTACAACGTAAGTCTGGGAAAAAACCAAGCCGGAAACACGCAGCTTAACTTCGAGAAATCAGCCCGATTCCTGACCATCCACGCGGGCATCGCTTTTACCTTCGGCAATCGCTTCGACTAAGGCGAGAAAGGATTGATGGTCAAACGGTTAAGGGTTCGCGGAATACAATCGATGACAAAAGCGGATGCCGCGCGGAAGATCGTAAAATGCCGATTGACCGTTGACCTTTTGACCTTTAACCCCAAAATTTTGGATCGCCTTCTCCTCCAAAAAGCCGCCGCCTACTGCGCCTACCAGGAACGTACACAGGACGAGGTGCGGCAACGAATCAAAAAGTGGGGTGTCGAGGAAGAAGATGAAGCCGAGGAACTCATCGCCGAACTGATAACGATGAACTACCTCAGCGAGGAGCGCTTCGCCAAAACCTACGCAGGTAGCAAGTTTCGGCAAAAAAAATGGGGAAAACGACGCATCAAACAAGAACTTTCTCGCCGCGGCCTGACCAGCCACAATATCGATCAGGGCATGAATGAGATCGAAGACAAAGCCTACGAAGCAACGCTCAGGGACTTGATCAATAAGAAACTGGAATCCCTGGAACGCACCGAATCCGACGCCCGCAAACGAAAGCAAAAGCTAGCCCGCTATGCGTTGGGGAAGGGGTATGAGAGTGAATTGGTGTGGAAGATTATCAAAGAGGATTAAATGGAAGGGAGTAAGTAAGTTAAACGGTTAAAGGTTAAAAGATCAACCGACGTTCTACGATTTCACGCTAGAATTCGACAAACCCTTTAAACTTTTGACCGTTGACCGTTTAACCTAAACTCAAAAGTCTTCATCAAACGCGATCTTGTGCGCAGATTCTTTGTCAGTAACACCGGACATGACGCCCGCTTTCTGGTACTCGCCGACGCGCTTCTCGAAGAAATTGGTTTTGCCGGGCAGCGAGATCAACTCCATGAAATCGAAGGGATTGGCTGAGCCGAAATGCTTAGCGACGCCCAAGCGTTCGAGCCAGAAGTCGGCCACAAACTCAATGTACTGCTTCATCAGTTCGGCGTTCATGCCGATGAGCGATACGGGCAGAGCTTCGGAAATGAACTCCTTCTCGATTTCTACGGCATCCAGCATGATTTCCAGGACGCGCCCCTCGGGTAGTTTGTTCTTGATGTGATCGGTGTAGAGCAGACAGGCAAACTCGCAGTGCAGTCCTTCGTCGCGCGAGATCAGTTCGTTGGAGAACGACAATCCCGGCATCAAACCCCGCTTTTTCAGCCAAAAAATGGAACAGAAAGAACCCGAAAAGAAAATGCCTTCCACCGCCGCGAAGGCAATGATGCGCTCGGTAAACTCAGGGCTGTTGATCCATTTTAAAGCCCACTCGGCCTTTTTCTGCACGCAAGGCACCGTGTCGATAGCCCGTAGCAGGTGATCTTTTTCGGTGGGGTCTTTAATATAGGTGTCGATCAGCAGCGAGTACGTTTCGGAGTGGATGTTCTCCATCGCGATCTGAAAACCGTAGAAGCACTTGGCTTCGGCGTATTGTACTTCGCTGAGAAAGTTGATGGCCAGGTTTTCGTTCACGATGCCGTCAGAGGCGGCGAAAAACGCCAGGATGTGCGAGATGAAATGCCGCTCGTTGTCGCTGAGGTTGTTCCAGTCCTTCATGTCCTGCCCCAGGTCGATCTCCTCCGCCGTCCAGAACGACGCCTCGTGGCGTTTGTACATCTGCCAGATGTCCTGGTGCTTAATGGGAAAAAGAACAAACCGCAGCGGATCCTCGGTCAGGAGCGGCTCATGGGGAGTAGTGCTTACTTGTGACATGAAAAGTGGAGTATTTTTGAGTAAAAATGTGAAGGTATAACGGAACGCCAAACAGAATTGTTAGCGGGATTTTGGAACAAACAAAACTACAACGACGCCCGCTGAAATTCAAGCCGCTCCTGTCCTGGGAGAGTAGTTGTCGGGAATAATTCTATTCTGAAAAAGGCAAAGGTTTAGCCCTCAATTGGTTTGAAAAATAAAAACCTTCGAAAGTGAAAACCGGAAAGACTTGCGGCCTAAACGTTTTATTTTTGCTTTTTGCAAAAAAATAAAACAGTCTCAACTAGTGAAAATCGTTGGCTTTACCATTATCAAGGACGCTTTGCTCAATGACTACCCCGTCGTCGAGGCCATCCGCTCGGTGCTGCCCGTAGTAGATGAGATGCTCGTCAGCGTCGGGCAGGGCGACGACGGAACGCTGGAACTGATCCAAAGTATCGGCTCGGACAAGATGCGCATTGTGCGCTCGGAATGGGATATGTCGCTACGGCAGGGCGGCAAAGTACTGGCTGTCGAAACCGACAAGGCCTACCGTCAACTCCCCGCCGATACCGATTGGGTATTCTATATTCAGGCCGATGAGGTGCTGCACGAAAAGTACCACGCTGCCGTCCGCGCGAGCTGCGAACGCTACGCCCAAAGCCCCCAAGTGGAGGGGTTGTTGTTCGACTACCTGCATTTTTACGGTACCTACGACTACGTGGGCGACAGCCGCACCTGGTACCGCCACGAGGTCAGGATCATCCGCCACGGCCCGGCCATTTCGGCCTACCGCGACGCGCAGGGCTTCCGCAAGGGCAACCAGAAACTTCGCGTAAAACATTCGGGCGCGGCGATTTACCACTACGGTTGGGTGAAAAGTCCGGCGCAGATGAAGAAGAAAATGAAGAATGTGGGGCGGTTCTGGAATGAGGAAGAAGAATGGAAAAAAATGCTCGCGAGCGGCGACTTCTTCGACTATTCTCAGTTCGATTCCCTCACCCGCTTCACCGAACCTCACCCCAAAGTAATGCAGGAGCGTATTGCCCGGCAGGACTGGCAAGTGGAATTGGATTTAAGCAAAAAGAAATTCGACCTCAAAGACCGCCTGCTATATTGGTTTGAGAGAAAGACGGGAATTCGACTTTTTGAATTTACGAATTTCAAGCGCATCTAAAATACTACCCTACTGAGCGTTTACACTTGTCGAACCTAAACTTCTCCGCCCGTCCCACAGGCAAGTAGAAAATCCCGCGTTTGGCGTTTGTAAAGTCAATAAGACGATGCGGACAGATCCACTCGCGAAGGCTTTTGAGTTATGAATTTGCAAGAAAAAACAATCTACGATGCTCTCGTCATCGGCTCCGGTATCAGCGGGGGCTGGGCGGCTAAGGAACTCACCGAAAAAGGCCTGAAAACGCTGGTACTCGAGCGGGGCCGGGAACTACCGCACGTAGCTGGCTATACCACCGCCACCAAAGACCCTTGGGAGTTTCAGTACCGGGGAAAAGTTGCCCTGAGGGAAATTGATCACTACTCGATGGACTTGGGCCGGGGCGCGCGCTTTGGCAACGAGGCGGCTAATGGTTTTTTTTTGAGTGAAACGGAAAACCCCTATATCCAGGAAAAGCCTTTCCGTTGGACTCGCGCAGCCGTCAAAGGCGGGCGATCACTATTGTGGGGGCGGCAGTCGTACCGGTGGAATAAAGAAGACTTCGAGGCCAACGCCAAAGAAGGTGTCGGCGTGGACTGGCCTATCCGCTATGAGGATGTGGCCCCCTGGTACACCTACGCTGAGCGTTTCGCGGGAATCGCGGGTCGGAAGGAAGGACTGGATGTACTACCCGACGGCGAATTCCTACCCCCGCACGACTTCAACTGCGTGGAAGAACATTTCAAGGAAAAAATAACCAAAAAGATAGGCCGCCCCGTGACCATCGGCCGGGTAGCGCACCTCACCAAGCCCACCGCCGAACATACTGCCTTGGGCCGGGGGCAGTGCATGGCCCGAAATATGTGCGAGCGGGGCTGTCCTTACGGCGCGTATTTCAGCTCCCAGGCGGCTACCCTACCCGCCGCCGAGCGCACCGGAAACCTGACATTGCTGACTGATAAGATTGTGTCGGAAATTATCTACGACGAAAAGTCAGGCAAAGCCACGGGCGTCCGCGCGGTCGATCAAAACACCAAGGAAGTCGAGGAGTATTTTGCCAAAATCATCTTCGTCAATGCGGGTTCGATGGCTTCGACGGCCATTTTGCTCAACTCAAAATCCAGCCGCTTTCCCAACGGCTTCGGCAACGACAGCGGCGAGTTGGGCCACAACCTCATGGACCATCACCTGCTGGCGGGAGCCAATGCACAGGTCGAGGGCTTCGAGGACAAGTACTATTTCGGACGCAGGCCCAACGGCATCTACATTCCGCGCTACCGCAACTGGGGCAACGACCGGCGTGATTACCTGCGGGGCTTCGGCTACCAGGGCGGCGGCGGGCGCAGTAACTGGAGCCGTGGCAACGGGACGCCGGGATTCGGGGCCGAGTTCAAGGAAACGATCAGCCAACCCGGCGGCTGGCACATGGGACTGCACGGTTTTGGTGAAATACTGCCCCGTCACGAGAACCGGATGTACCTGCACGCCACCGAAAAAGATGCTTGGGGCCAGCCGCTGGTAGTTTTCGACGCCGCTATCGGCGAGAATGAACACAAGATGCGCATCGACATGGCTAACGACGCCGCTGAAATGCTGGAAGCAGTGGGTTTCAAGGATGTAAAGCCTTATGATCGCCAATACGACGTTGGTAATGCCATCCACGAAATGGGCACCGCCCGCATGGGACGAGACCCAAAAACTTCCGTCCTGAACGCCCACAACCAGATTCACGACTGCAAGAATGTCTTTGTGACCGACGGGGCGTGTATGACTTCTTCTTCCTGTGTCAACCCTTCGCTGACGTACATGGCCCTGACCGCGCGGGCGGCGGACTACGCGGTGGCGGAGTTGAAGAAGGGGAACTTGTGATTTATCTTGAGTGGGGCGTCCCGTGGCGCACAAAGTAAGTACTTACTGGTTTTCACCAACCCCAACCACTCCACTCTTCCGCGCTCCCGCCACGTCGTATACCACGCAAGGGAAGCCGAACAAACACTTGTCTTTGATGATCTCGGCCACGCTATCGGGCACAAGGTCTTCCCAGCCCGCTTCACCGCGCTTGACCATCGCCAGCACCTGATCGGTGGTCCAGCGCATGTACTCCACGTTATAATCACGGATGTCCTCGATCTTGTCGTTAATAACTAAGTACTCGAAGAGCGGTTTGAGGTTATCAGCCACCTCGAAGTTTTCGCAGGAGTAAATGGTATCGTCCTCCCGCAGCGTAGGATAGATCAGCAGCTTGACCTTGCGGCTAAACAGCGTGGAAAATGATTCGAGTATCCCACCGCGCAGGAAATCATAGTACTTTTCTTCAAAAATATTCTGCAAGCTCGGAATACCGAGTAGCAGCCCGATTTTCAGCCGCGTCAGCTCCGACAGGTACGCCACCAGTCGGAAGTACTCGTGGTAGTTGGAGATCATCACCATGTGGCCCAGTGAGCAGAGGATGTCCACGCGGTCGAGGAAATCCTTCTCGTCGATGTTGTCTTCGTCGTCCGATTGTAGGTTGCGAAGCGTGAGTTCCGAGACCATAAGCACACGGTCGGGATCTACGTCGGGTTCGGCCACAAACTGCCGGGTGCCGTTCTCGATCAGGTCGATGTGGACATTAGTGATGGGGCGCAACCGCCCGCGCATGATCAGAATGTGTTTTTTATAAAAAGCCTCCGAGGGCTGAAGTACCCCGCCATCGGCTCCGAAGAGGGCGGCGTTGGTAAAGCCATTCTTGACCAGATGCAAACTCATTACCCGGCTATCTACTCCCATGAAATCCGGACCGCTGAACCGGATCATGTCTATCTCGAGCCGTTCGGGACTAAGGTCATCCATGAGCGAGAGAAGCAGCGTTTCGGGGGAGGTCGGGTAGTAGAAACAGCCGTAGATAAGGTTGACGCCGATCACGCCAAGGGCTTGTTGCTGCAACACGTTTTCGTCGTCCAGCATCTTCACGTGAATCACTACCTCGTTGTAATCGCCACCGGGCGTGAGCTGAAATCGTAAGCCGATCCAGCCGTGGGCGATGTTGGTCTTGTGGTAGTTGAGAGCCACCACAGTATTAGCAAACGCGAAGAACTTGCTATCCGCGCCGCGCTGTTCAGCCAGGCGCTTTTCCAGCAGGCTGTATTCCTTATGGATCATTTTGATAAGCCGCGGTTCGCAGACGTAGCGACCGCTGTCCTCGGTACCGTAGATGGCGTCGCTGAACGTCATGTCGTAGGCCGACATCGTCTTGGCGACCGTACCCGATGCGCCGCCCGCCTTGAAGAAAATAGCGGCAGTTTCCTGTCCGGCCCCAATCTCGGCGAAGGAGCCGTAAATCTGCGGGTCGAGGTTAATGCGGAGAGCTTTCTGTTTGGTACCAAGATTTTTATCGTACATTTTTAGGTAGAGTGGTAATTGATTGTTTGGCGATGGATGCTGATTTTATCAATATCCAAGCTGATCCTTAGAAGTGAAATTTAACTACAAAATGGGTAGGGCACGAATTTAATGGAGAACGGTATTACCTGAAAATAATACGTTATCCCCCGGGAAGTATTCCAACTTTTCGAGAAATTAACGGTTTATTGAAGTTCTCCCTACTTCGTACTTATGAAAAAAATAAGCTATACCCTCCTTCTCCTTCTGCTTACAGTCTCTGCCCGAGCCCAGAGCAATGCCCTTGAAGATCTGAATCAAAGTCGGTTGAAAGTCCAGACCACAGGCATGTGGGTGCTGAGTAGCTGGGCCGTGGCAAATATCGCGTACGGCGGCGTTGCGGCGGCGCGCGGCGAAGGTAGCAACAAGTACTTCAATCGCATGAACGTTTATTGGAATGTCGTGAATCTGGGTATCGCCGCGCCGAGCCTGATCGGTGCTTTGCGGCAAAAAAAATCGCCGCCCACGACGCTCGACCAAAGCATTGAGGATTTGCACTCGATTGAAAAAACGTTGCTTTTCAACGCCGGACTTGATTTGGCCTACGTCGCGAGCGGGGCGTACCTTTTGGAGAGGGCAAAAAACACGCCCGACAAGCAGGATCGCTTTCAGGGGTTCGGTCAGTCCATTATTCTGCAGGGCGGGTTTCTTTTGCTGTTCGACGCCGCAAACTACCTCGCCCTGCGCAAGAGCCATCGCAAGGCTGCTGAAATCCTCAAAAATGTGCAGCTCACCGGGCAATCGGTAAGCGTTGTGCTGGAATTCTAATAGCCGTTTCGAGCTGAGTGGCCATTTATTTTTCAAAAAGACTTACCCAAAAGATCATGCTGCGAACGGTTCATCAACCAATCGCCAACAACCAAGCTACTAATGAAAAAAAACGTCCTGATTACCGGAGGCACGGGCCTGATTGGCCGCCGCCTCACCGAAATGCTGCTCGAACGGGACTACCTCGTGTCATATTTGAGCCGTTCTGAAAAAAGTTATCCCGATGTTTCCGTCTATCATTGGGACATCGAAAAAGAGGCCGTCGATCCGCGCGCGCTGGATAGCATGGACTACCTCGTGCATCTGGCCGGAGCGGGCATTGCCGACGAGCGCTGGACGGATGAGCGCAAGAAAGTAATCATTGACAGCCGTACCGAGAGCATTGAACTACTCGCCCGCATCATGAAGGCGCAGGGTCAGCGGCCCGAGTCCTTCGTGTCGTCGTCGGCGGTGGGTTACTATGGGGCCGATACCGGAAACGAGAAGCATACTGAGCAGTCGCCGCCCGGCGATGATTTCTTGGCGGACGTAACGATCAAATGGGAATCAGCCGCCGACCATGTCAAGGATTTAGGCGTGCGTACCGTTAAACTCAGGACGGGTGTGGTACTGAGCGACAAAAGCGGCGCCCTGCCCAAAATCGCCGCTCCGGCCCGCTTCGGTTTGGGTGCGCCGCTGGGCGACGGCGACCAATGGATGTCCTGGATTCATATCGACGATATGTGCCGCCTGTACATCGAGGCCATTGAAAATGAAAGTTGGGAAGGAGTTTATAACGGCGTGGCGACTCCACCCGTGACCAACGCTGAACTGACCAAACTCATCAGCAAAGTACTCGACCGCCCGCAGTGG
>NZ_JBGSXF010000357.1:0-1930 GCF_041751555.1 Persicitalea sp.
TGGCCTTCGTTTATTTCGGGGCTAACGTGTTCTATGACCACGCGGGTGCGGCCTTCAATATTTTTGGGAATTAGGGAATTTTTCTTTTTCGCCATGAAAGCGGGGATTGAGAGTTTTGATGTTTTGGCAAAATAAGAAAAAAAAGGCGTCGGAGCGAACTGATGTCAGCTTTACCCGTTTAGTCTGCTGTTTTTCAAAAAAAATCAGTCTTTTGCAATATTTCTTCTTAGATCCAGCAGTTAACCTGTATTTGCCAAACCTGTATATTTTCAAAATGGAAGAAGAAGACAACCATCGAAAGCCTGAGAGAAGAAGTACGAGACGTTCAGCAAGGTGTTTTTTGGGGAAAGCCCGGCGGCTAAGCTGTGCAAAATTATCAGTTTCTGGGTAGTCGAGCTAGAAGAAAAAGGCAATTCGCTGACCGCCAGAGCTGACCAGATTATCGAGATCGAAAATAGTTATTTGGGCTATAAGGTGCTGTACGATTTATAATCATTCCGGTACAATGGCCACGAGACCTTTTACAGCGGCCAACGTCGTCGAAACCGAGCGGTGGAAGGTCAACCGCGAGAAGGCTTTTTCCGGTTCGGAAATACATTTGTTCTAGAACCTGGCAGAGGGAAGAGCCTCCGAGGCGGGCTACGATCTGCCGAACAACACCCGTCCGGTCAGCGTTGTGTGGCTACCTGGACTAAACCTGTCACCCTTCGGTAATTCCGACGGGTGACAGGTTTAGTCCGCTGAGTCTTATCGTTTCGTGGTCGAGGGATTTACTTTACAGGGTAAGCGGGTCAGGGCTACGTCCTTATTAATTGTGATTGAGTGAATTATTTTATCGCTGACTTTCCCGTCTTATGATTCGTAAGTTTTTGTACTTTATTTCTATTGCTGCGTCTTTTTTCATTTTGCTGAATTGTGCGGGGGGAAAGACGAAAACCGTTTCTACCAGCACGACTATTGCCCAGCCGCCGATGGACGAGCAAGTGGCTGCGGTAGCGAACGGCGAAGAATTGTTCGATACCAACTGCTCTTCTTGTCACGAAATCGAGGATGCGGGAATTGGGCCACGGCTGGGGGGAATTACTCGGGTGTGGTCAGAAAAAGAACTGCTGGCTTTCATCTCAAATCCCGCCAAAGTAGTTGAAACGGGAGATCCCAGGGCGGTAGCTCAGTTTGACAAATACAAATTGATGATGCCCGCTTTCGATTATCTGAAGGAATCGGAAATCAAAGCCATCATCGCTTACATCGACCATGAGACGAAAACTAAAAATATCGCTCCTCTGAAAGTAGAATTGGCGGATGTGGAGGTGAAGCGTTTCGCCCCGCCTATTCTGGCCAGCCCGTTGCGCATCGAGTTGGCGGAATACGTGACCATGCCTGCTTCCAGTGACAAAGAAAAGGCTCGCACCCGTATCGCCAGCATGCGCGTCCATCCCTCGGGCGATGGTACACAGTTTGTCAGCGACCAAAACGGGATTATCTATCGGATAAAGGATGGCGAAGTCAATACCTTTCTGGACATTCGGCCTTTGATCGACAGTTTTGCCACCGAACCCGGCCTGGGAACGGGTCTGGGTAGTTTCGCCTTTCATCCCGAGTACCTCGACAATGGGTTGATTTACATCACCTACACCGAAAAACCGACGGGTAAGCCCGCTGATTATTCCTACGCCGATTCCATCCAGTTGAAGTTGCAGTGGATAGTTTCGGAATGGAAAGTAAAAGACGTAAACGCGTCCGTTTTTGCAGGCGAGCATCGGGAAATGCTGCGCATCAATGTACCGGGTGCCAGCCACGGTACCCAGGACATCGGTTTCACGCCGGGTCTGAGAAAGGGCGACCCCGATTACGGAATGTTGTACATCGGCACTGGCGACGGCGGTACTACCATTGGCAAGCATCCCGAACTAACCCACAACCTCCGCTC
>NZ_JBGSXF010000358.1:0-13185 GCF_041751555.1 Persicitalea sp.
GCACAATCTGCTCAGTATCTCCGTCCTGGCCAATGACTGCATGACCGCCGATGCTTACGCCACGGCCTTTTTGGTCATGGGTTTGGAAAAAACCATTCCGCTGGCGCAGGAAAAGGGTTTAGAAATTTATGGCATTTCGGCGGGGGAAGGCGGAAAGTTTGAGGTGTATCAGTCGGCGGGATTTGGGGCGGAGGCGGTGGAGTGATTTATGAGAAATTGAAGGTTTGTATTTAGCAGCGATTTTAGAAAAGGTACCCTTTGAAAAATATGGCCAAAAAAATAGTGTATCAAAATCTGCCCTCATATGATGAATTGATTATACCAACTGTGAAAGCTCTCGTTGAATTGGGCGGTTCAGGAAGTATTGAAGAGATCAATTCAAAAGTTTATGAAATCGCTAAGTTGACCGAAGCCTCCTTACAAATTCCCCATAGCGAAGAAGGATCAGTTAGTGAGATTGACTACAGGCTTGCTTGGAGTAGAAGCTACCTAAAAAAGTTTGGGCTTCTTGAAAATTCATCCAGAGGTGTATGGGCATTATTGAAAGCGGATATAGATACCAGCAGGCTAGACTATGTTGAAATTGTCCGGAGTGTACGAGAACAGGATAGAAAAATTCAGAAAGAAGCAAATCTGACCAAAGCTATCAGCGAAATTAGAGAAGAGGTAAATGAAGACGTCGAAAATGAGGACGCGTGGAAAGAAAAGCTATTAGATATTCTATACACCATAACTCCTGATGCATTTGAACGACTCGCGCAGCGAATATTGAGAGAAAGTGGCTTTTCGCAGGTCGAGGTAACTGGAAAATCGGGAGACGGTGGAATTGATGGAAAGGGAATAGTTAGAATCAGCGGTTTACTGAGCTTCCACGTAATTTTCCAGTGCAAAAGATATCGAGGGACTGTTACGCCTAGTCAAATTCGTGATTTTAGAGGCGCAATGCAGGGGAGGGCAGATAAGGGGTTGTTTATCACTACGGGTACTTTTACGAAAGAGGCGATTAAAGAAGCAACGAGAGATGGGGCACCTCCAATTGATCTAATTGATGGTGAAGTGCTTTGTGAAAAACTGAAAGAGTTAAAGCTAGGAATTGCTACTGAGTTCGTCGAGCAGGTCAACGTTAAAAAGGAATGGTTTAATAACTTGTAAAAGTAACATATCAGGCAAATTACCCTGCAAGTAGCACCTCAGCCGGGACACCCAATCCCTGATAGAGACTTTTCATCATTTTTAAAGTGAGTGGTCTTTTCCCATTCAGAACCTCTGAAACCCGGTTTTCTCCCCCGAAATATTTCGCTACGTCTTTCTGCGAGAGATTCAGCATATCCATACGCTGCCGAATGGCTTCTATCGGATCGATCTTTTCGATGGGGTATTGCTTCTGCTCGTAAGCAATGGCAAGCAGCGTGACCGCCTCCAACAAATCCAGTGCCTTTTTCCGTAACGTTTCGTCCTCGATCAGATCGGCATCAATGAGGGAATCTATAGTTTCGGAAGCCCTGTCAAATTCCTCTTGATTTGTGATCGGAGAAATGGTGATACTTTCTAAATCAATGATTTGAGTTTTCATTCCAGTTTAGTCCTCATTAAATGGATTTGATATTTTCGATAGTGTCGTATTCTTTATGTGTTCCCAGGAATCTGACAAAGACAAGTTTCTTTCGGTACTCGTGTTTCGCAATCAGCCTATATTTGTTGTGGCCGATATTGAACACGATTCGGCCATTACCTACGATATCTGCGCTTTTAAATAGTGAAATTACTTCGTTTGGAGAATTGAATTCTCGTTCTTCGTTAACAGCGTACCAGGTCTTCAAGGATGCCTCGGAGTGAGGATACTTTATCCAAAAATTCCTTAAAGTACCCTTGGTGAATATTCTCGTAACCTGTCAAAGATAATTATAAATTCCCGTTTTGGGAAGAATAATGTGTAACAGGCGAAGTCAAAGTGGGGGCATGGACAACGTGCAGGCCTCTGAATCCTTGTTTCATTCGCTCCGTAGCGACTCCACCGGATTCATCAACGCTGCCTTTACTGACTGAAAACTTACCGTCAGCAGCGCAATGCCCACGGCCAGTCCACCTGCCAGGGCAAAGTACCACCACTCGATGTCAATTTTATAGGCAAAATCCGCCAGCCACGCTCTCATGGCGTACCAGGCGAGGGGACTGGCGATAATGATCGCGATGAGTACCAGCTTCAGAAAGTCTTTGGAAAGCAGCGCGACGATGCTGGCCACACTCGCGCCGAGTACTTTGCGGACGCCGATCTCCTTCGTGCGCTGCACGACGACGAATGAAATCAAACCGTACAGACCAAGGCAGCAGATCAGGATGGCAATTCCCGTGAATAAATTAATAAGCCGGGCCGTGAGGGTTTCGGTTTCGTAAAAGCGAGCCAGTTGCTCATCCAGAAACTGGTACTCGAAAACCTCGTCGGGAAAGGTTTTTTGCCAGGTTTCACGGATGCGTTCGAGCGTTCTTATCGGGTTATTTCCCGAAATTCGGATGCCTGCCAGTCGGTACGAATCGGCTTTGCTGGCGATGAAAATGGGTTCAATCTTTTCACGAAGTGATTTTTGGTGAAAATCAGCTACGACGCCCACAATGGACAGCGGAACCGGGGAAAGGTAGTATTGAAGTTTTTTGCCCAAAACCTCCTTCGGATTTTTGAAACCTAGTTTATGAAGTAGCGTTTCATTGATCAGATACTCGCGTATGGTGTCGCCGGGCGTGATGTTCCTGCCCGCCAGCAACTTCATGCCGTAGGTATCGAGATAGTCGGCGTCGGCCAGCCTCTCCCGAACGGGGAATTTCGACCATTCGGGGTTTCCATCGAACTTGAACGAACCGCCATAGCCTACGGAACTGGAAGGCGGCAGTACGGTCAGGCTCACCGACTGAATGTCGGCATAGGGCAAAAGTTGCTGTTTGAAAGCTTCCTGCCCGGATTTTTGGCCATAGGGCAGCGACACCAGCACGACATTGTCTTTCCTGAATCCTAAATCAGTTTGTTGAATGTACCGGATCTGATTCGCCACCACGAGTGCGCCTATAATCAAGGCCTGGCACACCGCAAACTGCGTGACTATAAGTAGGCGTCGGACGTTGAAGCTGTTCCAAACCGAGGTTGCCAGCGAACCGCGCAGCGCCAGATGCGGCGAAAAACCGGACAACACCAACGCCGGATAGCCACCCGCGAGCAGAATCGTAGCCAGCAATAGCAAACTCACAAAACCCATATTCGGTAGGTCGAGCCGCAAAGTCAAAGGTAGTTGTGCCCAATCGTTGAAAATCGGGAGCGCGAGGACAACCAGCAGCACCGCCAGCAAAGTAGCCGTTACCGCAATCAGCGTCGTTTCGAGCATAAACTGCCGGACTAACTGGCCGCGCGTACTGCCCAATGTTTTACGAATCCCTACTTCCTTGCCGCGCCGCAATGCCTGAGCCGTGGCGAGGTTGATAAAATTGATGCAGGCCGCCACAATTAGCAGCAGGCCGACTGTGCCCAGCGACCATAGCAAAGACGCCCGGATGCTATTCCCGCTTCGCGCCACATCGAAATGAACTTGGCGTAAAGGCTGCACGTGAAATTGAAAAATTGAAGCGTCGTGGCTGTAATGCTTTTTTGCCAAAGCCGGAAATGCTCGTTCAAGTTCCGGCCCAGCATTTGGTTCTTTCAAAGTGACATACAGCCTATTAGTGCTGTTGAGCCAGTACCAATCTGTCATATCGTATTCGGGATCAAGTTGCCGGAGCGTAGGTAGTGAGACGAACAAGTCCAGCGGCGTGTCGGTAGTTGGCGGCGGATCGGCAATCAGGCCCGTCACGGTGGCCCTAACCTTGTTGTTGAGAGTCAATGTTCGTCCCATCGGGTCGGCGGCACCGAAATACCTCTTGGCCTGGGATTTGGTCAAAACTATCCTGCCGGGTTCGCTGAGGGCTGTTTTTGGATTTCCGCTTAGCCAAGTGTAATCCATAATCTCGAACCATTCCGGCTCTGCCAGCCCTACGCCCTGCTTTTCCCGAAAGCGGCGCGGCGCGTTGTTTTCTGGTTGTTCTACCCCGACGGTCAGCTCGCGCAGCATCATCAAAAAAGCCGCCTGCTCCACCTGCGGGTACTCTGTGCGCAACGCCTCGGCCATCGGCATTGGTGCTTCAGGGTCGTATTCGATGGAACCATCTTCAAGGTGTACGTCCGTCACAATGCGAAAAATGCGCTCAAACTTGGCGTGGTGTCGGTCGGTGCTGAGGTGATGTTTTACAAATAAAAAAACTAACAACGCTCCCGCCATGCCTACCGCCAGACCTGTGACGTTCAACAATGTGTAGCTGCGCTGGGTGCGCAGGTTACGGAGGGCGATTTTGAAGTAGTTTTTTAGCATGAAATTCTTTTTTCTTGCTCGATGAATCCGGGGTACCGAATTGTTTAATGCAACGACAAGGTAAAAAGTACTTCTGAATGGGGGCAGTTAATAAATCTTAAAAAAACTACCCTACTCACTCCGCAGCGACTCCACCGGATTCATCAACGCCGCCTTCACTGACTGGTAACTCACCGTTAGCAGTGCGACGCCCACCGCCAGCCCACCCGCCAGGGCAAAGTACCACCACTCGATATCGATTTTATAAGCAAAGTCCGCCAGCCACTCGGTCAGGGCGTACCAGGCGAGAGGGCTGGCGATAATGATCGCGATAAGTACCAGCTTTAGGAAGTCTTTGGAGAGCAGCGCGACGATGCTGGCGACGGATGCGCCAAGTACCTTGCGGACGCCGATTTCTTTGGTGCGCTGGTTGGCGGCCATCCGCGCCAGTCCGAATAGGCCGATGCTGCAAATCAGGATGGATAAGACTGCCGCGTATTGAATGATCTGCTGCCAGCGGCGGTCGTTTTGGTAGAGATTGGCGTTATCGTCGCTCAGGAAGCTATACTGAAAAGCGTAGTCGCCAAACTGTTTCTGAAAAACGTCCTGCAATCGGGTGAGTGCCTGAACGCGCTGTCCTTTCGCGTACTTGATCCAGACCAACTCAGCCGATGTCAGGGTCATGACCTGCGGCTGAATTTTGTAGCGCAAAGAGCCGTAGTGGTAGTCTTTTACGACCCCGACGACGGTCAGTTTTCGGTTTTCGCCTATCCAGTTTTCGGTGAATTGTTTGCCGATGGGATCAGCCCATCCGGCGGCTTTGACAAAAGACTCATTTACGATGGCCGAGCGCGTGGGATCGGTTCCGAAGTCGGTTGAGAAATTACGTCCCGCCGTGAGTTGCAGGTCCAGAAGAGGAAGGTACTCGTAGTCAGCTCGGGTGTACACGTACTTTACCTCACGGTCACCGATGGTGATCGGGGATTCGCTCAGTACGGGCAGGCTGTTGTCGGTAGCCATCGCGACTTCGCCAAAAACCGGGTAGCGTTGTAGTTTTTGGCGAAATTGCGCGACCAGTTCAGCCCTATCGTTGCGCGGGGGTACTTTGACCCGGATGATGTTGGTCGGATCGTAGCCCAATTCCTTATGGGTCATGAAATTCATCTGGCGGAAGTACACCAGCGTGGCCGCGACCAGCCCAATCGCCAGCACAAATTGCGCGACCGTCAGCCCTTTCCCAAACCAGTTGCGGGTATTCAGTTGCCCACGGTTGTAAAGTACCTGCGTAGGATTGTACACCGAAAGTACCACCGCTGGGTACAGTCCGGTCGCCAGCACACAAGCCCCCAGCAGCCCAAATCCGCCCAAGATCAGAGAGCTATTGTCAAGAAATGAAAAAGACAATTCTTTGTCGGCCAGTTGGTTGAAGATTGGCAGGGCCACGGCGCAAAGTACACAGGCAAGTACCAAAGCCAGCAGACAAAGCAGGGTAGTTTCGGCCATGAACTGACCGATCACCTGCCGACGGCTGCTACCCACCACCTTGCGAATGCCGATTTCCTTAGCCCGCTTCATCGCTCCGGCCAGGCTAAGGTTGATGAAATTGACACAGGCCATGAGCAGAATCAAGCCAACAATACCAAGCAGTATATAGGAGTAAGTAAGCGTACTGCTGGTCGTCACGCCGGACTCGATGCCATCGCCTTGCTCAAGGTCCAAGCCAGCACGGTTCAGGTGTAGGTCAGCGATGGGCTGCAAGCCGAAACTGTACCTGGGATTTTGACCCTCATTTTTCTGCGCTTCTTGTAATTGTTCGCGGGCATTGGCCTGAAAAATGGAGACGAATTTATCCTCCGTTCGCTGCGGTTCGGCATCGGGATGGAGGAGCAGGAAGGTACTTAGGTACTGATTGAGCCAGTTAGTATCGTTGAATTTATCATTCAGCCATTGAAAAGGCAGTAGCAACTCAAACTGAATGGAAGAATTGGCGGGTAGTTTTTCGGTGACGCCCGTGATGACGAACGGTTCGAGATGGTCACCGTCCTCCACTTTTAAGAGCTCGCCAACTACCTCGGTTTTACCAAAAAACTTACGGGCGATTTCCTCGGTGATAACGATCGAATTTGGATTGGTCAGAGCCGATGACCAATCGCCGTGCAATAGCGGAAAAGTGAACAGGTTAGGAAAACTGGCATCGGCGAAAAGTCCTTGCAAACCCAGCGATTTTTCTTTGCCAATGACATTGAAATTAACCCCCAAAACTCGCGCGTAGTCCGTCACTTCCGGGATGGCCGCCTTGAAGGCCGGGCCTTGCACCTGCCCCGATGCGCCGAGGTACTTTTGCGCTCCTTCGCTATTGGTTACCGTAGTCGTCAGGCGGTAGAGTTGCGGAGCTTTGACATGAAACTGATCGTAACTGAGTTCATCGCGCACAAACAAAATCGCCAGCAACGCGCAAGCCATGCCAATCGCCAGGCCGCTCAGGTTGATGGCCGTGTAGGCACGTTCCCTCCACAGGTTGCGGAAGGCGATTTTGAGGTAGTTGGTAAGCATGCCACTTGGCATTCGGATATTCTGGATATGGATTTTGCAACATTGCTACAGGAGATAAGGACGGAACACTCGGCTTCCTCCTTATCCCGTCTTACTCACTCCGTAAACTCTCCACCGGATTCATCATCGCTGCCTTCACGCTCTGAAAACTCACCGTCAACAGCGCGATACCTACGGCCACCCCACCCGCCCCGGCGAAGACCCACCAACTTACATCCGTCTTGTAGGCAAAGTCCGCCAGCCACTCATTCATAAAGTACCAGGCGACGGGACTGGCGATGACGATAGCGATAAGTACTAGTTTCAGGAAGTCCTTAGAAAGTAGCGCGACGATGCTGGCTACCGTGGCACCAAGCACCTTGCGGATGCCGATCTCCTTGGTGCGTTGCTCGGTGGAGAGCGTGACCATGCCCAGCAAACCGACGCACGAAATCAGGACACTCAGGCCCGAGAAAATCAGGGTGAATTGCAGCGTCTTCGCGTCTTTCCGGTAAAGTTGATCGAACTCCTGATCCATGAAAGCGTAGGTGAAGGGTGTACCCGGAAAGCGTTCTTTGAAGGAGGACAGCACAATATCCAGGGCTTTCGTCGCCTGTCCCGGCTGGGTTTCAATCAGGAATGAGGCGCGGTTTGGGGCATTCGTTTGGATGACGACGGGAGCAATTTTCTCGTGCATATTCTGGTGGTAGAAATCCTTTACCACGCCAATAATTATGCCCTTGTCGAACCGTGTTCCCACCACGGGGGGCGTCAAGCCAAATCGCTTCAAGGCGGTTTCGTTCAAAACGGTATTGTCTTTGTCGGTACTTAATCGGGGATCGAACCAACGCCCCTCAACAAATTCAAATTTCATAATTTCGTTCAAGTCTTCGTCTGCCGCAAAATTTATGTATTGCGGATTAAAATCGGGCGCACGACCTTCCCAGTCGATTCCTCCTGAGGTAGTAAATCCATTGTCGACGATAGACTCCGTGTTCATGCGAACTACTTGACGGATAGCCGATCGGCTCTTCAACTCGTCTTTCAGGGATTGCAGCCGGGATTTTAATTTTTCACTGTTAGCCACAGACTCTTCAAAACTGGAAACTGCGATCCGCTCGTCCGGTACTTGCACTGTTATCAGCTGGCTGCGGTCGTAGCCATTGTGTTGCTGCTGCATGAAGGTAAATTGACGGTACACTACCACAGCACCTACAATCATCACCACAGCCATGCCGAACTGGCCGACGGTCAGAATTTTCTGAAAGGAGGAAGGCTTGATCTGTAAAAAACCAATTCCCTTGAACATGCTCAGCGGATTGATGGAGGAGATAAGCAAAGCCGGATAGACGCTGATCAATAACAGCATGACGATCCAGCATCCCAACAACAATGCCCCCGTGGAAAGATCCAGCGGATTGAACGTAAATGCTTGTTCCGTGAACGCGTTAAAAGCAGGCAGACTCGTAAAAACGATGACAACCGAGATCAC
This sequence comes from Persicitalea sp., assembly GCF_041751555.1. Classification (NCBI taxonomy): domain Bacteria; kingdom Pseudomonadati; phylum Bacteroidota; class Cytophagia; order Cytophagales; family Spirosomataceae; genus Persicitalea; species Persicitalea sp. Next base: position 8,392 of record NZ_JBGSXF010000358.1, read on the forward strand.
CAAAGCCAGAAGACTAACCAAAACGCACTCGGCGATAATCTGCAAGAACAGTTGACTCCGGCTAGCTCCGGCGATTTTTCGCACACCGATCTCCCTGGAACGGATTCCCATGCGGGCGATCGCCAGATTTACATAATTGACGCAGGCAGCGGCCAGCAGCAGAAAGGCCAGCACCGCGAACACGTTTACCGTGCTGCGATCGCCGTGCGGAAAAGCCGAAACAGTGAAGTCATTCGCAAAATGAAGGCTCGGGAGTGGCAATAGCGAGGCGCTCAGCGTTCCCATCCAATCATCTTTCGGACGGTTGGCCTCATACAATCGGTTAATCTTGGCGGCAGTATTTTCCGGATTCGCTCCCGGCTGTAGTCTGACGAATGTCCGGTGAGTTTCGTAACGCCAGTTGTCCGCGTTTTGGCGCCGCTCTTCGGTGTTCAGCTGTGAAGCGATCGGCAATAGTACCTCAAACTGGAAACTAGAATGCACCGGATTGTCATCGATGACTCCCCGCACGGTGTAGTCCGTTGAATCTATCCGTATACTTTCCCCCATGACGTCCACCGTACCAAAAAGCTTTTTGGCTTTTGATTCTGTGAGAATGATGCTGTACGGGTGTTGATGAAAAGCAGTGGTGTCCCCCAACTGGAAGTTATAGCGAAACATCTTGAACCAATTGACGCTCACGTAAGCGATGTAATCTTCGGAAAAAACCCGGTCGTTCACCTTCAAGTTGATTTCATTCTTCCGCGAACGAGTCATCTGCGCCACTTCTTCCACTTCCGGAAAACTCTGCGTTATCTCTGCGGCCAGGGGGTAGGCGCTAGACTCCCAGATAGAACTTTCGTCGGTGTTGCTTCGCTGTTCGTTTTTTATCAGAAATATCCGCTCAGCAGCGGGTTGATCCCGGTCGAAGCGCAGCTCGTTCTGCACCCACAACAGGATCAACAGGGCAGCACCAATCGCTACGGACAGGCTGCCGATGTTGATCAGGCTGTACAGCTTCTGTTGGCGCAGATTACGCCAGGCGATCTTAAGGTAGTTCAGGAGCATAACTGTCTGTTGTTTAGAAATGAATTTTTGTCACTCGCTCCGCAGACTTTCCACTGGATTCATCAACGCCGCCTTTACACTCTGGAAACTCACTGTCAGCAGCGCGATGCCCACGGCCAGCCCACCCGCCAAGGCGAAGACCCACCACTCGATGTCGATTTTGTAGGCAAAGTCTGCCAGCCACTCGTTCATGGCGTACCAGGCGAGGGGCGACGCAATGACGATGGCGATAAGCACCAGTTTCAGAAAATCCTTAGAAAGCAGCGCGACAATACTGGTTACGCTGGCACCCAGCACCTTGCGGACACCGATTTCCTTGGTGCGCTGCTCAGTCGTGTAGGTAGTGAGGCCAAATAGCCCGAGACAGGCAATGAAAATGGCCAGCAGAGAAGCGGCCGTGAAAACCTTTCCATACTGCTGTTCGCTTTCGTACTGCCGATTGTACTGCTCATCGACGAAGAAAAATTCAAAGGGATTGCCGGGGTAGCTCTTTTTATAGAGGGCCTCCAACTCGCCTATTTTGCGCTGAATATTATCCGTGCTGAGGTTTACGGTCAGGTACCCCACCGAGCGGCGGGGCATGAAGACGATGGGGTCGATGACCTGTTTCAAGCCCTGATGGTGGTAGTCTTTTACAACGCCCACAATCTCATAGGGCTGTCCCCAATTGATGATTTGTCCAGCCGCTGCTTCGGGCGAAGCAAAGCCAAACTGACGAGCGGCTTTTTCATTGATCATGAGTTTGGCACTCTTCTCCCAGCCCAGTTCCGCCTCCCGAGGCGTGAAATTCCGTCCGGCCGCCAGTGCTATGCCATAGGTAGCCAGGTACCGATCGTCCACGATCCCCATCGAATACGTTTTGCGGGCGTCTTCGGGCGAAGCATTCTGACGGGTAATTCTATTGGCCGAAAAATTGTAATAACCGCCCGGTACGATGCCCGTCTGGCAAAAATTCTTGACGTAGGGCAATTGGGCAAGATCGTTTTCCAGTGCTGCCGTACGGTCGGCAAAAGAGCCTTCGCCCACTTCCGGGCTTTTGATGACCATACGCTGGTCGAGTTCCATGCCGAGGTTTTCGTTTTGCATATAGCGCAGCTGCTGGTACAACACCAGCGTCCCCGCCACCAAAGCGATCGAAGCACTGAACTGCGCCACCACGAGCGACTTCCGTAGAAAACCGCCCCGTCCGGTTGGCAGCACTCCTTTCAAAGTCTCGACGGGTTGAAAGGAGATAAGCGTGAAAGCCACGTAGCCACCCGAAACCAGCGCACCCACCACGAGCAGCAGCAATCCTAACGACAACACACTGGCACCGAGCGTGGTCAGTGACAATTCTTTTTGCACAAAGCCATTGAATGCTTCCTGCAAAGAAGCGACCATCCCCAGGGCCAAGGCAAAACCCAACAGATTCAAGACCAGCGATTCGCCCAGAAACTGCCCGGCCAGTTGTTTCGATCCCGCTCCGACGACCTTACGGACGCCCACTTCTTTGGCCCGTTTCAGAGCCCCCGCTGTGGACAGGTTGACGTAATTGAACCAGGCAATCAGCAAAATCAGCACCGCAATGCAGCTCAGCAGATAGACGAAACTCAGGCTACCGCTGGTGCGGTATACCTCATTCAGTGACTCTGCCAGGTGCAAATTCTTGGCGGGTTGCAAAACGAACAGGCTTTGGTCCTCTGGATTCAGGCTCTTTTTCAGTGCGTTGAACTTATCCGCCATCGCCGCGAAGTCCGCCGGGACACCGGGACTTTCCTCGGGCAATTGCAGAAAAGTAATCACGTAAGAGCCATCGAAGCTATCCAACCTAGCCCAATCATTGCCGTTGAGGTTGGCGGGGTTCGCCAGGGTTTGCAACGCAAAAATCGCCTCGAATTGCAGGTCTGAATTAGGCGGCATATCGGCATAGACCGCCGTGACGGTGTAGATCGTTTTGCCAAATTGATTGTTGAGGGTGAGTACTTTTCCGACCGACTTGACGGTGTCGAAGTACTTACGGGATTGCGATTCCGATAAAGCGACCGTATTAGGCTGGGTGAGAGCCGAGGTGGCCGTACCCTGCACAAGCGGGAAAGTAAAAAGCGTAAAAAAACTGGCATCGGCGTAGGCCAACTCACTTTCCCGAAAGGATTGCAGCGGCTTATTTTCTTTCGGGTCGGTGATGGTCACGATACCATTGGCAGAGTGTTCCGCGACGCGGCAATACTCCTGCACTTCGGGAAATTCCTGCTTGGCCAGTGGGGCTACCGCCGGTTCCATATCCACCCAAACATCGCCCTTGGGCGTTTGCTTCACGACCCGGTAGAGAGAGGAAATATTTTGGTGAAACGTATTATAGCTCCGCTCAAAACTAACGTATTCAAGGATCAGCAAAAAAGCTGTAATCCCCATCGCTAGGCCGACGATGTTGACCAAAGAATGCACCTTATTGCGCAACAAATTCCGCCAGGCGATTTTGAAATAGTTCTGGATCATAAAGCTTTACTGTCTGGATATTTCTTTCATACTTAGATTCTTGTCACCGGTTACGACCAGGTAAAGTCGAGCCGATTTGTCCGTGGCATTGTCAACCAAAGCCGCCGATCCCGCCGCGAAGCGCACGGTTTTCCCTTCGCCGGGCCGGAAGGTTCCCAACACCACCGACTGCCCGGTAGCGGGCTGTTCGCTCACGGTCACCGGGACTTGCCCGGTATTCTTTAATTGCACCGTAAATGCTCCGTTCTGATTCCCACCTAACCGGAACTGCTTGCCGGGCTGTACCGTAAGGTCGGATTTGAGTGTGCTGCAAGCGGAGAGCAGGGTCAATGTTATGTAAAGCAGGTAGCGTTTCATATTAAATATGCACCTTCTCCGTCACCACCTTCCCATCAAATAGATTCACCGTCCGGTGCGCAAAACCCGCGTCGTAGGGGGAGTGCGTCACCATGATGATGGTCGTGCCGGCCTCGTTAAGTTGCTTCAGAAGGTTCATCACTTCCTCGCCGTTTTTGGAGTCGAGGTTACCCGTCGGCTCATCCGCCAGGATAATCTTGGGCGTGGCCACCACGGCGCGGGCAATGGCCGTGCGCTGCTGCTGACCACCGGAGAGTTGCTGCGGAAAGTGGTTGCGGCGGTGCATCATGCTCATACGTTCGAGGGCCGCTTCCACACGCTGCTTGCGCTCGTCAGGGGGCGTATTGAGGTAGAGCAAGGGTAGTTCCACATTCTCATACACGGTGAGTTCGTCGATCAGGTTAAAACTCTGAAACACGAATCCAATGTTACCCTTGCGGATTTGCGCCCGTTGCCGCTCCGACATATCGGCCACCTCGGTTTCGTAAAATTCGTAGGAGCCTTCGCTGGGGTTATCCAGCAAGCCGAGGATGTTCAGCAGGGTTGATTTGCCGCAGCCCGAAGGCCCCATGATGGCTACGAATTCGCCATCCTTGATTGCAAGGTCGATACCGTTGAGGGCGGTGGTCTCCACTTCTTCAGTGGAGAAAACTTTTTGGAGGTTTTTAATATCAAGCATTTTTTGTTGGTTGGTTTAGCGGTTTATTGTTTCTCGCAAAGGCGCTAAGTTTGTTTCGCTCAGACTTTGCGACTTAGCGAGATTAAAATTCTAAGACTTCGTTGTCGCCGAAGTTTTCGTACGAACTGGTAATGACTTTCTCACCTGTCTGCAAGCCCTCGAGTACTTCATAAAATTCAGGATTTTTCCGGCCCAAAGTAATGTTGCGCTTCGTGGCACGGTTGCCTTCTTTTTCT
>NZ_JBGSXF010000359.1:0-5875 GCF_041751555.1 Persicitalea sp.
GATGTTGCAGAAGAAAGGCTACCAAACTGCCTGCGTGGGCAAGTGGCACTTGGGCCTCGACTGGCAACCCAAAGACGCGGGAGGAAAAGTAGACAAGGGCGGCGTTTATCCCGACGGTAGCAACGTAGATTTCAGCAAAACGGCCCTCGGCCCCAAGCTGGCAGGCTTCGACTACTCGTTCATCATTCCGGCTTCGCTGGATATGGAGCCGTACTGTTTTGTCAAGAACGGTCAGGTGCCGGGTCTGCCGATGCAGCCCTACGCGGGCGAGCCGGAATTGACGGAAGGTCGTCATATCAACCGCTTCCATCGCGGCGGCGTGATCGCGCAAGATTTTACCATCGAGAATACCCTGCCGACTTTTGTCAATGAAGCCGAAGGCTTCATTCAAAAAAATAAAGACAAACCCTTCTTTCTATATTTTCCACTCAACTCACCGCACACGCCCTGGGTACCTGTGTCTCCTTTTAAAGGTAGTTCACAGGTTGGTCTGTACGGAGATTTTGTCGCCCAAACCGACGCCGCTGTGGGACGCATCGTGGCGTTGCTGGATAGCCTTAATCTAACCGACAATACCTTAATCATTTTTACCTCCGACAACGGTGCTTACTGGAAGCAACCGGAAATCGACCAGTTCAACCACCGCGCTAATGCCGACTGGCGCGGCATGAAAGCTGACATTTACGAAGGCGGCCACCGTGAGCCGTTTTTTGTCAAATGGCCGGGCCAAATCAAGTCCGGTTCGCAAACCGACCAAGCGTTATGTCTGACGGACGTATTTGCTTCGGTGGCAGACATCGTGAGTGCGTCTTTGGATAAAAACACCGCCGAGGATAGCTTTAACTTCTGGCCCGTGTGGGCGGGAAAAAGTACAAAACCAGTGCGGGAGTCCATTATACATCAGTCGGGCGACGGGATGCTGGCCCTGCGCGAAGGCGACTGGAAGTACGTCGAGGCGTTGGGCTCCGGCGGCTTTACTGGGCCCAAGCGGGTAAAGGCGGAGCCGGGAAAGCCGAGCGGGCAGCTATACAATTTGAAAACTGACCCTGGTGAGATGATGGATTTGTCGCAAAAGAACTCCGCAAAAGCAAAAGTGCTAGCCGCACGGCTGGAAAAAATCAGAAATCAGGGGTATAGTCGTTAACTATCGTCCTCTTTTCAGTTGACAGTTGACAGTTGACAGTTGAAAAGTCAATCATTTTTAATTTTCACAAATAAAAATAAAAGTGTCGTACCTAAACACCAAAGCCACAAAAGAAAATACCTACGACGCCATCATCATTGGCTCGGGCGTCACGGGCGGTTGGGCCGCCAAAGAACTGACCGAAAAGGGCTTGAAAGTCATCATGCTCGAGCGCGGGCGGAAGCTAGACCACGTCTCTGATTACGAAAATGCCACCAAGCCACCCTGGGAGTTTCGCTATAATGGCAAGCTCACCAATGAGCAAGTGGCATCACACCCCAAGCTGTCGCGCGATTATCCTTACAATGAGCTGACGGAGAGCTACTGGATGGACGACGCCGACTCGATGTACAAGGAGGTGAAGCGCTTCGACTGGTACCGCCCCAATATCGTGGGTGGCAAGTCGATCTTGTGGGGAAGGCAATCGTACCGTCTATCGGACATCGACTTCGAGGCAAATATCAAGGAAGGCATCGCGGTGGACTGGCCTATTCGCTATAAGGACATTGCTCCCTGGTATTCTTACGTAGAAAAACACGCCGGCATTTCGGGTGAGAAGCTGGGGCTGCCCCAACTACCCGACAGCGATTTCTTGCCCCCGATGGAGATGTTCTGCGTGGAAAAGGAAGTCCGCAAACGGATCGAAAAAAACTTTCCAGGTCGTAATATGACGATTGGACGCGTGGCTAACCTCTCCGAAGCTAAAAAGGAGCAGATGGGAATTGGTCGCGCGCCTTGTCAGTACCGCGCCAAGTGTAATTTGGGTTGTCCGTACGGAGCGTATTTCAGCACCCAATCGTGTACGCTGCCACCCGCCGCCAAAACAGGCCTGCTCACTCTGCGACCAGACTCGGTGGTGACCAACCTGATATACGACGAGAACTCGAAACGCGCCACTGGTGTCCGCGTTGTGGATTCTGGTTCAATGGATGTGCGGGTGTACAATGCCAAGATCATATTCGTGTGTGCTTCGTCGATGGCTTCTACGGCGATTTTGCTCAATTCTACTTCCAACCGTTTTCCTAACGGCCTGGGTAATGACTCCGAGCAGCTCGGCCACAATCTGATGGATCACCACTTCCGTACGGGTGCCGGTGGACAGTGGGAGGGCGACTTAGATAAATACTACTACGGGCGCCGCAACAACGGTATCTACATTCCGCGCTACCGCAACATCGGCAACGACAAGCGCGACTACCTGCGCGGCTTCGGCTATCAGGGCGGCGGGCGACGCGGCAACTGGATGCACAACGTAGCCGAACTGAGTTTCGGGGCCGACTATAAGCAGGAAGCCACCGAGCCGGGGCCGTGGAGCATGGGCCTGGGCGGATTCGGTGAAACCTTGCCCTACTACGATAACAAAATGTACCTCGATCCCAAAGACACCGATAAATGGGGGATGCCGCTGGTCGTGTTTGACGCTGAGTACAAGGAAAACGAGTTGAAAATGCGCGTGGATATGCAAAACGACGCCGCCGAAATGCTCGAATCGGCCGGGGTGAAAAACGTTCGGATCAACAAAGGAGAGTCGTTCATGGGCATGGCAATCCATGAGATGGGTACCGCCCGGATGGGGCGCGACCCCAAGACTTCGGTTCTCAACGGCAACAACCAGGTACACGACGTACCCAACGTCTTCGTGACCGACGGCGCCTGCATGACTTCGGCCTCCTGCGTTAATCCCTCGCTAACGTACATGGCCCTCACCGCCCGCGCCGCTGATTTTGCAGTGAAGGAGTTGAAGAAGAAGAATATTTAGGGGGCGGTTGGCTATCGGCAATCCAGAATCCAATATCTAATATCCAGAATCAAAATCACATATCATGAAAATGAACCGCAGAGATGCCGTACAGCGAATTAGTATGCTAATGGGCGGCATCGCGCTTTCCGGGCCAGTTGTGTCCGGCATTCTGGGCGAGAAAACCCACTTTGGCGAAAGCGTTTACGCCACGCCGCAGCAAGAAAAACTATTGGCCGAACTGGCCGATGTCATCATTCCAACTACCGACACGCCGGGTGCCAAAGCTGCCGGAGCTGAGCAATTCATCATCCGCGTCATGCGAGACTGCACACCGCTGGAAGAACAAAAGGCCTTCTATGCTTCGCTGGATAAATTCGATAGCGATAGTAAAGCCGCCTATGGCAAAAACTTCGCGGCGATTAGTAACGACCAGAAGGTAGCGATGGTGAAGAAGTTGATCGAGACGGATAAAGAATTTTTTAAGGACATGAAGCGGCTTACCGCCATTGGGTACTTTACCTCCGAAATTGGGGCTACCAAGGCATTGGAGTACATTGAGGCTCCCGGTCGGTTGGAAGCTTGTATTCCTCTGAAGCCTGGGCAGAAGGCGTGGGCGTTGGGATAAGTGGCTGTCGGGTATCAGCTGCCGACTATTGGCTTTTAAATTTGATAGGGCAAAATTAAACTCGGCGACGGCCGACCGTTTCAACATTTAAACTTTAAACTAAAACTTGTCAAACCTAAATACAAAAGTCACAAAGGACAATACCTACGACGCCATAGTCATCGGCTCGGGCGTCACGGGGGGCTGGGCCGCCAAAGAACTCACTGAAAAGGGCTTGACCGTGCTAATGCTCGAACGCGGACGCAAGCTCGACCATGTTACAGATTACGAAAACGCTACCAAAGCGCCCTGGGAGTTCGAGCACGCAGGCCTGATGACGATGCAGCAAAAGGAGGATCACCCCAAGCTGACCCGTGACGGCTTCTACGACGCTACGACGGACGGCTACTGGATGAAGGACATTGACGCGCTCTACCACGAAGCCAAGCGTTTCGACTGGTTCCGGCCAAATATTGTGGGCGGCAAGTCGATCCTTTGGGGACGGCAGTCTTACCGCTGGTCGGATATCGACTTCGAGGCCAATGCCAGGGAAGGCATTGCCGTTGACTGGCCTATTCGATATAAGGACATCGCGCCCTGGTACTCTTACGTAGAGAAATTTGCGGGCATTTCGGGGGAGAAGTTGGGCCTGCCGCAACTCCCCGATAGCGAGTTTTTGCCCCCGATGGAAATGTTTTGCGTAGAAAAAGAAGTCCGCAAACGCATTGAGAAAAACTTTCCGGGCCGCACGATGACGATAGGCCGAGTGGCCAACCTCTCCGAAGCCCGCAAGGAGCAACTCGGCGTAGGCCGTGCGCCCTGCCAGTATCGTAACAAATGCCGACTGGGCTGCCCATACGGTGCTTATTTTAGTACCCAATCCTGTACCCTGCCACCCGCTGCTGCAACGGGTCGACTGACGCTGCGGCCCGACTCCATCGTGGCGGAGATTCTTTACGACGAGAACAAGCAACGCGCCTCGGGCGTGCGGGTAGTTGACTCGGAGACGATGGATGAGCGCGAGTATAATGCCAAAATCATTTTCGTCTGCGGCAGCGCGATGGCTTCGGCGGCGATTATGCTTAACTCCACCTCCAACCGATTTCCGAACGGCCTGGGTAATGACTCGGAGCAATTGGGACATAATCTCATGGACCACCATTTTCACGTCGGTGCGGGTGGCAAATGGGAAGGTGATTTGGACAAGTACTATTACGGACGCCGCGCCAACGGCATCTACATCCCGCGCTACCGCAACATTGGTAAAGACAAGCGCGACTACGTGCGGGGTTTTGGCTATCAGGGCGGAGGCCGCCGCGGTGATTGGAAGCACAACGTCGCCGAGCTAAGCTTCGGGGCTACCTATAAGGACGCCGCCACGAAGCCCGGCCCGTGGACCATGGGCCTGATCGCTTTCGGTGAAACGCTGCCATATTACGAGAACCGGATGTACCTTCACCCTACCGATAAGGATAAATGGGGAATGCCATTGCCCGTTTTTGACGCAGAATTCAAAGAGAACGAGAAGAAAATGCGGGTGGATATGGCCAACGATGCCGCTGAAATGCTTGAAACCTCTGGCCTGAAAAACGTGAATCCCTACGACACAGGTTCGTACCCCGGTATGGCGATCCACGAAATGGGTACTGCCCGCATGGGCCGCGACGCCAAAACCTCCGTCCTGAACGCCCATAACCAGGTTCACGCCGTGCCGAACGTTTTCATGACCGATGGCGCGTGCATGACCTCGGCCTCTTGCGTAAATCCCTCACTGACGTACATGGCACTCACGGCCCGCGCCGCCGACCACGCAGTGAAGGAGTTGAAGAAGAAGAATTTGTAAGGGTGATCAGCAATCGGCGAATGGCTATTGGCTTTTCGTTCTTGCAAAAAAGGGGAATAGTACATTGTGTACCATTCCCCTTTTTATTTTGCTGAAAGCCTTGTCACATTGAGCGGACCGGGCTGGCGTACCAGCCGAAGTGTTACTTCAACTGATAAGCCACTACGCTATTCTTGAAGAACGTCGGCACGTACACGATCTTTTTCGCCGCGTCGTAGCCGATGTCGGCGGTGTTGCTCTCGATGTCTTTGGTGTCCAGCAGCTTCGTCGCTGTGCCGTCTTTTACGTGATAAACTTCCCCCGCCCAGCAGGAAACGATGTACTCACCGGGACTAACCTCCTCGATGCCGTCGGTGCTTTTGTCCATGCCTTCGGCCAGGGTAGTTACGTTTTTCTGGGCATCGATTTTTTGTAGTTTTCCGCTTTCAGTATAAAGCAAACCGTCACTCACGGCCAGGACGCCATTGGGGTTGTCGATGCCTTCGTGGTAAGTAGCGATCTGCC
>NZ_JBGSXF010000360.1:0-7763 GCF_041751555.1 Persicitalea sp.
TCGCATGGAGGTTACTTTGGCAAGAAACAAAATTAGCCAAAATGGTCATCATGCCTAATAAAAATCTACTCCACTAGGCCATTGCCTTTTCTTGCAAATGCCTTCTCCGTATCAAACACAAATCCGTTCACGACCGCATACCGCACCTTTCCGTCTTTTTTCAAAAGAAAAGTAGCCGCGTCGCCCATGTCCGGCGAGCCCGTCGGGGTAGGGGCGGAGCGCAGGATGTGAAAAGGCTGCACCGTGTAGTACAGGCCGAGGCTGCGACTAGACGTATTGGCTACGCGGAGGTAGGTGTAGCCCTGCTTCCACAACTCGACCGGGTTAAGTTTGGCTGCATCGCTGATGCTTTTCAACGTAGTTGGATACACTTTTCCCCGCTCCAGCGTGTAGCCGTCGGCATTGATTTCTTCGCTGCCGTAGTGCGTCGAAAGGTCGCCATAGTCTTCAATTTTACCCTGATAAAAAAACTTGCTGGCGTTGGCGTAGTTGACCTCGTTGCGATTGATGCCAAAGTCGGCTTGGTAGCTTTTGGCTCCTCGCTTCACGGTGGCGTTACGCACCAGCAGGTCGTAGAGGTAGCGTTCGTTTTCGGGAATCAGGTAGTAGTCGTCCCGGGTTTCGTTGGCCAAAGTACCGTCGGCCACAGCGGCGAGTCCCGACAGAATGGCGACAAAATTGAGTTGCCGAATATACTGCTTCTCGGGATCACCTTGATAGCCGCCCGACTCGATGAGGATGAGGGTAGTACCCCACTTCTGCACGTTGTCGCCAAAGGCGCGGGGCTCGTGTTCGTCGTTGTAGCGGCCCACCTGACCGGGAATGAAAGTCTGCAACAGACGGTTCATGCGCACGATCATTTTCATGGATTTCTCGCGTACTTCATTGATGTTCCGGTCGTAGTCGTAAGCCGTGGCCAGGAACGAAATGGTGGCTACATTGCCGCTGCGGCCCGCCGAGTAGCGCGGGCTTTGGTCGTGGAGGTTGAAGCCGAATTCAGGCTGTAAAGTCTGCTGCAACTCTTTCAGAATGCGACCTTCGGGTGTTTGCAGGTACAGCGCGTCGCGATTCATGTCGATTCCCTGCGCGGTACGGCGCTGGTAACGTTCGGCCCCGTCGGGGTTGAGCATCGGCACGATGTACAGCGTCAGACTGTCGAGCAATTGTGTTCGCAGCGCATCGAAGTCGTCGTTTTTGTTTTCCAGAAAATTCAGAATGTCGAAGATGGCCATCGTCGCGGTGGGCTCGTCGCCGTGCATCTGTGTCCACAGCAATGCCTTGTGTGGCCCGTGGCCTACTTTGACCATGTTAATATCCCGCCCCTCGAAGGATTCGCCGACTTTCGTGATTTCGTAGAGCGGGTTGTCGCGGCGTTTGTCCAGCAACGCCTGCACGTCTTTGTGCTTGAAGCGGCGTTGGGTCAGGGTAGTTTCGCGGTAGGTGGCGTGGGCGTCGTGGAGTTTTTGGGCAAGGGGAATGGGCTGGGCCGGGAGCATAAAAGGGATAAGGAAGGCGATGAGGAAAAGTGCTTTCATGTCTTCAATTTTTCCCCAAAAGTAAGTTTTTATTTCAACCTAAACGCCACGTAGCTATCCCCGGAAGGCGAACCGACTTTGCCGCCGCCGCCCGCCGCGATGACGATGTATTGCTTTCCTTTCACCTGATAGACGGAAGGCGTCGCGTAGCCGCCGAAGGGTAGTTGGTATTCCCAAACTACCTTGCCCGTGCCTTTGTCGAAGGCGCGGAACTTCTCGTCTTTCGTGGCACCGATGAACACCAGCCCGCCCGCCGTGACAACGGGGCCACCGAGATTTTGGGTACCCGTCGGTGGTAATCCTTTGTCCAATAATTCTTTGTATTCGCCGAGTGGTACTTGCCACAGAATTTCGCCTTTGTTTAGATCAATGGCGTTGAGCGTACCCCAGGGCGGCTTCACGCCGGGGTAGCCGTCTTTGTCTTGCAGAATATTCCAGCCATTGTGGACGTAGCGGGTAGGGGTAGTTTCAGTTGTCGTGGCGGTTTTCTTCTCTTTTTTATCCAATAAAAAAGCCAGTAATGCTTCTTTATCTTTTCCCGCAATGGCCGGGAAAGCGGACATCTGTCCGCGTCCCTTCGCAAGGATTTTGCTTATTTTTGCTTCGCTGCGCCTTGCGGATAAATTCAGCAAAGAGGGGTAGACTTTGCTGCCCGCGCGGTCACTGCCGTGGCAGGTTGCGCAGCCGTTGAGGGCATAGACTTTGCTGCCCCGCGACGCCAGGGTAGCGTCATCCGTCGCTTCCAGTTTTTTCATCTTGACCAAAAGGGGTACTTCGTTGGCGTTTACGTACATGATTCCCGTTTCAGGATCGAACGACGGGCCGCCCCATTCGGCTCCGCCGCGCGTGCCGGGAAACTGCACCACGCCCCCGATGCCCGGCGGCGTGTAAATGTTACCCAGGGTGGCCCCATTGATAAAATTGGTGAGAAATTCTATAGAGGTCGGTGTGACGTCCGAAATATCGGCACGAGTGAAAGTATGCCGCACGAAGGGTTTGGGTTTGGTCGGAAAAGGCTGCGTGGGCCAGGTAGTTTCTCCCAATAAAGCCGATGTGGGAACCGGGCGCTCCTCGATGGGGAAGATCGGTTTCCCCGTTTCGCGGTCGAAAACGAAGGCCATGCCCATCTTGGTAGTTTGGGCCACGGCGTCGATCGTTTTGCCGTTTTGGTTGAGCGTCACGAGTGTGGGCGGCGCGGGCAGGTCGTAGTCCCAGAGGTCGTGGTGGACGAGTTGGTAGTGCCAGTTACGTTTTCCGCTGCGGGCGTCGAGAGCCAGCAGGCAGTTAGCGAACAGGTTTTCGCCCGCGCGGTTGCCGCCGTAAAAGTCGAAAGCCGCTGAGCCCGTAGGGACGAAGACGATGCCGCGTTTTTCGTCCAGGCACAGCCCCGCCCAGGAATTAGCCCCGCCGACTTCCTTATGGGCCTCTTTCGGCCAGGTGTCGTAGCCAAACTCGCCAGGCTGCGGAATGGTGTGGAAAGTCCAGGCGATTTTTCCGGTTTTGAGGTCGTAAGCCCGCACAAACCCGGGGGCCGCGTCGTAGCCTTCGGTGAGGGCGGTGCCTTGAATCAATAAATCTTGAAAAACAATGCCGGGCGACGAAGCCCAGACGGTTAGTTTTTCGGCCTCGCGGCCTAAGCCTTCCCGTAAATCTATCCTGCCATTCTTGCCAAAACTACCCACCCGCTTTCCCGTCGCGGCGTTCAGCGCGTAGAGGTACGGCCCGGCGGAATAGTAGATGCGCTTGTCTGTGCCCGACTCCCAATAAACTACCCCACGATTGGTGCCCGTGGCGGTTTGTCCGGCGAAAGGGTCGAAGCGCCAAAGCTCCTGACCAGTCTCCGGCTCGAGAGCCATGAGTTTGAGTTGCGGCGAACTAAGGTACATCCGTCCGTCGGCGATGACGGGGTTGCATTGAATGGAGGAACGGTTGCCCTCCCGCGCGTCACCCGTTCGGTAGGTCCAGGCGACTTCCAGATTTTGGACGTTGCCGAGGTTGATTTGATCCAGAGCCGAATAAGCCGTACTCGCGGCATCGGCGCGGTAAGTGGCCCAGGTCGTGTGCGGGGGTGGTACTGGGCGGCTTGCTTCCAGGAAAAGTAGCGAAAGTAGGAGGACGAGAACAGTTTTTTTCTTCATAGCTTCGATTTTACCGAAATAGCTTATTTTCTCGCAAAGTCGCAAGGGAGCAAAGGCTTTCGGCTATAAATCTCTTTGCGTTATCGCGCCTTTGCGAGAAGAAAAATCCGACCTTTGCCCCAAAAAATTCCAAATATGAAATTGGATTTCAAAAAATTAATTCTGTTCGAAGACGATGATTTCCTGATCGTCAACAAACCTACCAACCTGGCCACCCTCGACGAACGCACCGCCGACCGGGGCGACAGTCTGCTGCGATTTGCCCGTGAACACAATCCCGATTTGATGGCCGCCCACCGCCTCGACAAGGAAACTTCCGGCGCGTTGGCTTTCGCCAAACACCGCGAGGCGTACCGCCATTTGGCCATGCAGTTTGAGGCGCGGGAGGTGACCAAGCGCTACCACGCCGTTTCGATCGGCATGCACGAGTTCGACAGCGTGTCGGTGTACTTGCCCATCAATCAACTAAAAAACGGTACCGCCGTGGCCATCGACCGCCAGAAGGGCAAAGTAGCCGAGACGATTTTCAATACGTTGAAAATTTACAAAGGCTACACGTTGGTGGAGTGCATCCCCGTTACGGGCCGAATGCACCAGATTCGCATCCACCTTTCGTGCCTGAAAGCGCCCATCGTCAATGATCCGCAGTACGGTGGCGAGCCGATTTTTTTATCCAATATCAAGCGAAAATTCAACTTGAAACAGGGTACCGAGGAGCAACCGCTGATTCAGCGTGTGGCGCTGCACGCGCATTCACTGTCGTTTTTTCTGATGAATGGGGAGGGCGTACAGGCAGTCGCGCCTTACCCGAAGGATATGGAGGTGCTGGTGAAGCAGTTGGATAAGTGGGGGGCGTAAAAGATATTTTTTCAACTGCAACTGAGAAAGCCTGAGGAGAGTGCAGCCAGGAGAATTGACATCAACAGCAATCCACCAACCATCGATGTGAGCGTACTGATAACCACGCCGACTTGTGCAGCGTTTCGGCCGGTAGGCACATCCGAACTATTTTTTACGCGGATTAGGCTAAATATTCCCAAAAAAAGACCGATTATCCCCGACACGAAACCCGTGAATGCTAGTCCAGCCAATCCCATTGTGAGCAGAGATGGGATTAAAAGTACCAAGCCGAGTGCTCCAAAGACCAGAGAAGCAACTCCCAAACCCCTAGAAGGACGCGGTTCTGGTTCGTCTGTTTTTTTGTGAAATAAGGGGTTTCCGTTTTGCTGCGCTAACTTTTTGACCTTGATCGGGTTTTTCCTGACAAAAACTCGCTGAGGTTTCTTAACTTCCAATAAAGTGAGACTCGGTTGAGGCGGCAAAACCATGTTCAACTGCCTTTCGTCTGTCAAGGTTTTAGCCGTATCTGCCTGCGCAAAAGTGGATGGCTTCTCAATGACGGCAGGCTCGCTCTTTTCCTGGTACAGGTAAGGACCGGTAGTTGGGTCGTTGAAAAGTACGTACTCCTGTCGGTGGCAAGATTGACTTACCAAAACAAGGAGTCCGAGAAGAATAAGTCTTTTCATTTTTCAAACGTTACTGAAATATGGAAAAAAGCCGCGAGAAAGTCGATACCACTGGTGAAATATCTCACTAGAAATTTAGCATTACCGGATGACAACCAGGCATTGGAACACGACGATTGCCAAAGAAGTGACGGGTACGCTAAGGACTAAGCCGCGCTATTTTTTTGAAATAGAGCGATAAGAAAACCGACCTCTTCTCGTTATTAAGTCCCTCGCCTGCCGGATTCTTGACGATCAATCCCTTAGTCCTTACTACTTATGAAAAGTACCTACGGGTTTCTTGCCTTTCTGACCATCGTCGCGCTAAGCTGTACGCCGCCCGACGACGTGCTCGAAAGAAACTATCAACTCGACCCTACGCATACCCTGACGCTGGCCACGCCCGATGGCCGGGAAATCCTTATCGGCGACCAACTTGATTTGCGGACTCTGGTTCAGGTGACCGACCAAACCCGTCAGGCAGTGAGCGTTCCGGTGCAGGCAGTTCAGTACCTTGTCAACGGCCAGGCTAGAAGTTCGCCTTTCAAGGCGACAGCGGTGGGCAGCTACACATTTGCGGTAAAGATTGGCAATCGCGTGAGCAACACCTTCACGGTAACGGTGCTACCTTACAAATTGGTGCGGATTCCCGTCGTGTTCCACACCGTGAATTCTACGTTGAGCGAGGCACAAATTGGTCGGCTGGTTCAGGGTATGACGGATGCTTTCCGCAATAAGTGGAACCCCTACAATGGAGCGAGGGATGAAAACGCCGTGGACAATTTTGTGGAGTTTTATGCCGCCGAAACGAATCCAACGGGCCAAGGCCTTACAATCAACGGCCTGAATGCCGTGACTTCATCTCGAACCACTTTTACCTCGCGGCAAGCCGTGTACGAAGCCTGGAGCAACTACTGGAATCCGAATCGCTTTCTCAACGTCTGGATTTATGATATTTCGCAGGAAGAGAGCCTGAGCGGCTTTGCGTATAACCTACCCGTTACCCAGGCCAGCACTGGTTTTCGGGTGCAGTCGGCCAGTCGCACCTCGCCGGATTTGCCCTACGGCGTGTATCTCAACAAAGCCGATCTTAACGACAGTCGTTCCAGCACGCTGGCGCATGAGGCAGGCCACGTGCTGGGCCTGAACCACGTTTTCGACGGCAACGGCGACGAAAGCAAGTCTTGCAGCACCACTGACCCGGATTACTGCGCTGACACACCTTACTACGACCGCGCTACCTACATGGACAACTACCGCACTCTGCGCCAGCGCCGCACCGCTTGCGACGGAACGACTTTCGTAAGTACCAACATCATGGACTACTACCTGGGCTACGAAAACTCCTTCACCCGCAACCAGCGCGACCGCATTCAGTACACCATTAACTACGGCCGCTGGCTCCCGTCACCCGCTAATAACGACCCCAGGGCGCGGCAAGGGGCCGAAATGGATCATGTCAAAATGCCCGACGACTATGTGTACGTCGAGCCGTTGATCTGTAAATAGATAGGAGAAATTAGGTATTGAACGTAAGACTTCGGCGTAACTAGTTCTCCTATCTAATATCTCATAATTCATATCTATTCTTCCACTTTCTTGATTGAAGCCGAATTGATGCAAAACCGCAATCCCGAAGGCTTCGGGCCGTCAGGGAACACGTGACCCAAATGGCCGTTACACACGTTGCACATCACTTCCACGCGTTGCATTCCGTAGCTCGTATCGAGGTCGTATTCAATGACATCTTCGGCCACGGGTTCCGAGAAACTAGGCCAGCCCGTGCCTGACTCGAACTTCACCGTCGAGTCGAAGAGCGGCGTACCGCAGGCGCGACAGCCGTAGAGGCCCGGTTCGTGGCGTTCGCAGTACTCACCCGTGAAGGCCCGCTCGGTGCCTTTCTGCCGGATTACCTGATATTCTTCGGGGGAAAGCTGGGCTTTCCATTCTGCTTCGGTTTTTTCCACGCGCCTCGGCGGCGTGGGGTTGCCTTCTTTGGCGTAGGTTATTACGTCGTTCCAATTCATAGTTGATTTTGAATTAGTGAATGCGGGAATAAAAATTGCGCCATAGCTATCCATGACTTTTCCGCTTTTATATTCAAAACTAACATCAAGGGTCAGCGTTATGTTTCTTCACTATTCGAACTGACTCAGATAGCTGTTTCGACTTGTATCCTCCCCACTCTGAACTTTGTCCTTTTAATTCCATATATTAGCTTTGATATCGGACATTATAGCTGTTGAATATCAGCGGGTATGCTAAAATATGGCCCTCTATGAAAAGATTTCTTCCTGCGCTTTTCCTTTTGCTTTTTTCCCTCGACACCCACTCCCAAACCCTCCACGCCATCATGGTCTCCGACGTGGAAGACCCCAAACTGGGTGGTATCAGCCTAGAGGACGAGGAGAACATCATGTACATACTGAAAACCGCCGAGTCGGGTACGGGCCTGAAACTTAAAGAGTATCCTCACAACCGCGCGAGCTTCACGGCCAAGGCGGTTCGGGAAACGCTGAATCAAATGCGGATCGGCGCACAGGACGTGGTTTTCTTCTACTACACGGGGCTGGGCTATTACCCCG
>NZ_JBGSXF010000361.1:0-2792 GCF_041751555.1 Persicitalea sp.
GAAATCAACATCCGCGAAATCACCCAGCCGGGCCGCTATTGGGAAAATGGCGAGTGGATCGAAATCGAGGCCATGAGCATTCACAAGCCCATCGACTACCCTGGTATTGGGCCGAAGGAGAGCTACGTGCTGTACCACGAGGAACTGGAATCGCTGGTGAAGCACTTCCCTACCTTGAAACGCGCCCGTTTCTGGATGACTTTTGGCCAGGCCTACATTACGCACCTCAATGTATTGGAAAACGTGGGCATGACCAGCATCGCGCCCATCAATTTCAAGGGTATCGACATCGTGCCGCTGGAATTCCTGAAAGCCGTACTACCCGCGCCGGAGAGTCTGGGCGAGAATTATTCGGGCCAAACTTCCATCGGTTGCCAAATCAAAGGCATTCTGAACGGCGAGGAGAAGACTTATTACGTCTGGAACAATTGCGATCACGCCGAAACCTACCGCGAAGTGCGCGGGCAGGCGGTCAGCTACACCACGGGCGTTCCGGCCATGATTGGAGCCATGCTGATGCTGACGAACGAAGAGTGGATGCAACCGGGCGTTTGGAATGTGGAGCAATTGAATCCTGATCCTTTTATGGCAAAGCTAAATCAGCACGGTTTGCCCTGGCACGAGCGGGTGAATGAAGCTTTGCCGCATGAGTACCCTTCCTGAGTGATGAGTGATGAGTGATGAGTGATGAGTGATGAAATTTATGTTTTGTAAGGCTCTGCATGATGCGGAGCCTTTTTTATTTTCTTTAAGTACATGATTACAAAACCATTATCCAGCATCCAAAGCCCAAAATCCAGTATCCAATTTCAGCTTCTTTGGCAAAAGCCCCAATTTTGTTCGTATTTTCGTGCTAATTATTGACCCGCTAATTATTTTCTATAACAAAATCTGTACTACTACATGAGAAAATTGGTTTGGACGTGGCTGTCCGTGCTGGCTGTTTCGACGGCGAGCGTGGCCCAGCAAACGTTCCCCCGCAACGGCGCGTACGACGAACGCCCCGGACGCTACGCTTTCACCAACGCTACCATCGTCGCCGACCCGCAAACGACCATTACCAAAGGCACGCTGCTAATTGAGAATGGCAAGATCGTTGACGTCGGCACGAACATCAAAATCCCCAAAGGCACGGTCGTGACCGACCTGACGGGTAAATACATTTACCCGTCCCTCATCGACCTCGACTCGGACTACGGAATGCCCGAAGTGAAACGCGGCACGGGCGGACGACGTGGCGGTCAGCAGTTAGAATCCAACAAAAAAGGAGCGTATGGCTGGAATCAGGCCATTCAACCGGAAGTACGGGCGGCAGAATTATTTGTAGTCGATGCCAAAAAGGCGACTGATTTTCGAAAATACGGCTGGGGTACTTTGTTGGTCAATTCACACGACGGTATCGTGCGCGGCACGGGCGCGCTGGTGACGCTCGATGATGAGTCGGAAAATAAAGCACTGCTGCGCGATCAGGCTTCGGCGCACTTTTCACTGGACAAAGGTAGTTCGTCGCAGAGCTATCCCGGTTCGATCATGGGCAGCGTGGCGCTACTGCGGCAGACCTACTACGATGCCGACTGGTTTGCCAAAGGAGGCAATAAAGAAGAGTCCAATCTTTCATTGAGCGCTTTCAACCAAATAAAAAATTTACCCGCCTTCTTCGATAACTCCGACAAGCTGGGTATTCTCCGCGTCGATAACGTCGGCGACGAGTTTGGTATTCAGTACATCATCAAGAGTGGCGGCGGCGAGTACCAGCGCATCGACGAGGTGAAGGCCACCAAAGCTGCCTTGCTCGTGCCGCTTACTTTTCCGGCGGCGCCCGATGTGGAAGACCCCTGGGACGCCGACATCGTATCGCTGGATGAACTAAAGGCCTGGGAAATGGCCCCGTCCAACCCGGCCGCACTTGTGAAGGCAAACATTCCCTTCGCTTTTACTGCGGACGGGCTAAAAAATAAGGGCGACTTTTGGACCAATATCCGCAAAGCCATCGAGTTTGGTCTATCCAAGGAGAAAGCGTTGGAAGCCATCACGCTGGCTCCGGCGCGTCTGGTCAAGGCCGACGACATGCTGGGTAGTTTGCAAAAGGGAAAACTTGCCAACTTCCTGATTACTTCTGAGGAATTGTTCAACGAAGACAATCTGATCCACGAAAACTGGATTCAGGGCAGGAAATTCATTATTAACGACCTGAACGCCGCTGACCTGCGCGGCGACTACAAGCTGACCGTCGGGGGCAACGAGGCCCTGCGGATGCGGGTGTCGGGCAAAGCCAACAAACCCGACTATCAAATTTCGCAGGATACGCTGAAACTCGGCCCGAAAGTGACCGTCAATGGCGAGCAGGTCACGGTGACCTACCAGCCCGATAAGAAAAAGCCCGGCACCGTGCGGTTGACAGGTTATATCAATGGTAGGGACATTCAAGGCCAGGGTACTTTGCCCGACGGCGCGCCCATCGAGTGGTCGGCGACGCTGGACACGACCAAAACTACCTCCTCTCCCGACACCGTGAAGACAGGCAAGCCCACGCCCAAGCAGCCGACTTTTGAGGATATGGGCAGGTTGCTTTATCCTTTCGTCGGTTTCGGCAACGAGGAAATACCCAGGTCTGAAACGATTTTGATCAAAAACGCCACCGTCTGGACCAACGAGGCCGATGGCGTGGTGACGGGTACCGATTTACTGGTTCAGAAAGGCAAAATCGCCAAGATCGGTAAGAACCTTTCCGCCTCCGGCGCGCGCGAAATCGACGGCACGGGCAAGCACCTGACGAGCGGCATCATCGACGA
>NZ_JBGSXF010000362.1:0-3987 GCF_041751555.1 Persicitalea sp.
ATCTGTACGCCGATCGCTTGACGACTCTACTAAAATTTCCGTACGAGAAGAAGCCTGAATCCGTCAAGTTGGTATTCAAGGCCCTGTTCGATAAACAAATCCAGGCTATCGAGAACGCCCGACGCCTACTGGATGAATACATGGACAGAATGAGCGGTAACCAGAGCAATCCGGCTGCTGAAGAACCAAGTACTACAGTACATCACCTGGTCGTGTCGCTACGGCAATTCTTGTGATCTAATAACATTATGTAATCATAGCAGGTAGTTCAAGCTAACCCTACGACATTTCCCAGCCTTCGCGCACCTGCTCACGGATGTATTTGTCGGCTTCGGGCATTCCCTTAACCTTCATCTGATCGTAGTCCCAATCCAGTTTTTTTCCTCCCAGGCGCAACGAAAGTACCCCTAACAACGAAATTTCGGTCAGGCGAGCGCCATATTCAAAATTAGCGCTGGCGGCCGGGCCGCCTTTGATAGCGTCTATCCAGTCGCGAAAGTGGCCGTTGGATCGCGGGATGGAGGGCTTGGGCGGCTTGAACGAGGAACGTAATGACTCGGGGAACAGCTGAGGTTTGCGGTCGCCTGCGTTGCTGATGATAAAGCCTTTGTCGCCTTCAAACAAAATGCCACGACTCGGCATCTGAACGCTGCTCGGCAGGGATTCGGGACGGGGCGGTCGTATGCCGCCCGAGTACCAGGTAAGTTTCAAAGGTTTCTGGTCGCCCCGTTGGTCGAACTCGTAGTAGCCAATCTCGCCGTAAGGGGCTATTTCTTCGTTACTGAATCCCGCCGGATGCAACTCCACACTGGTCGGTGCCTTCAAATTGAAAGCCCAGGTAGGGGCGTCCAGGTCGTGGCAGCCAAAATCGCCCATTGCCCCGCAGCCAAACCGCCAGAAGTCCCGCCACTTGACCGGAGCGTAGGCCGTATTAAAAGGAAGTGGCTCGCGGGGGCCCATCCACAAATCCCAGTCGAGCCCAGCGGGTTTGGGCGACGATCCCTCCGCCAGCCCTGTCATCCCTGGGTTCCAGCGTGAGGCGGGTACCCACGAATGTACATGACGCACATTGCCAATTGCACCCGCCCGAAGGTACTCCACGGTCTCGCGAATGCCGTCCATGCTGTGGCCGCTGTTTCCCATTTGCGTGGCCAGGCCCGTTTCCCGGGCCACCCGCTGCACCTCGCGGGCTTCCCAGATGTTGTGGGTGAGGGGTTTTTCGCAGTAAACGTGCTTTCCGGCGCGCATCGCCAGCAGCGAAATGTAGGCGTGGGTATGGTCCGGGGTGGAACACATGATGGCGTCCAGCGCGGATTCCTTCTCCATCATTTCCCGGAAATCCAGGTACTCCGCTACCCTGGCTGCTTTATCTTTTTCTCGGTTATGATCCTCCACCATCTGCCGCACCAGGCCGCGCCCGGCTTCCGTACGATAGTAGAACTCCTGCAGATTCCAATAGTAGGACGGATCGGCCACGGCCACTACCCGCACATCGTCAAGCTCGAGCAGACTTTTAGTGTTCTGTTTCCCTTTTCCGCCCGCACCGACGATGCCAACCGTCACCTGATCGCTGGGAGCGGTGAACCCCGGGCCACCCAGTACGTGGCGGGGGACAATCGAGACGCCCGCGACGCCAAGTGAGGCATGTCGTATAAACGTGCGGCGGGAGGATGCTTTTTCTGAGGATTGGTTGTGCTTCATTTCGATATGGTTTGGGTGAGGCAGCGGTATTTTTGAATCAGTGTCAACGTCTATTTAATAATCTTCTTGCTTCTAAAAATAGAAAGCCTCCGGTTCAGCTTTTTTACGGGTAGGGGTGCGGGCCAGGATGGCCGCACCACCACTATTTTTTTGCTTTCTGATACACCTTTTGCAACGTTTTGCGCTGGGATTTGGCGATTTCGTCACTCATGACGTCGAAGTCGGTGCCGTCGTCTTTGATTGTAGTACGCTTGGCCTTTCCCTCGAACCAGCGGTCGTTGGCGTGGCTACCGATGAATTGGCATTTAAAATGCCCGATCACAAAGGGTAGTTCGGTGAGTTCATCCAGCCAGGTAGCGATGTCCCGGACGGCCTCGCGCTCGTCTTTAATCGGCCCGTGTTCGCTGTCGAAGCGTTCTCCCAAACTAAACGGCGTGGCCCAGTCCACGATCACCATGGGTTTCTGGGTTAACTCGTATTCGTGTCGATAGGCCTCCGGCTGAAAGGTCTGCCACTCCGGCGGGCGTTGCTTGCTACGGATGAGGGCTTGGGTCAGGAATACATCGACCTGTTTTCCAACTACCTGTAGCACCGCATCGGGCGTGTCGCGTAACTGGTGTCGCTCGCCCAGGAAGAGATGGTTGGGGGCGGCTTGGTTGACTGCCCTGCGGAGCGTACTGTACCATATTTCGGCGATTTGGGCCATGAAATCCGCGTCGTCCTTGGCCGTTTTCTCGTTCTCCGCCGCCAATTTCCAATCCTCTGTTTTCCCGATTTCTGAAAAAGAGGAAAAACGACTTCCATAGAATTTATTCAAACTTGCCAGGTCGCTGCCGTAACGTTCCAGCAAAAAATCCAGATAACGCTCCTTGCCCTTAGCGGTGGCGGGCAGGCTGCGCACTACATCCATACGGCGCTTGTTCCAGGCGGGCAAATCCCGAAAGGCAATGCCGATCAGCATCTTATCATCGCGCAGGGGTTGGCATTGGGCCACTGTGTGATCGTACAATGTTTGCTGATTTTCTTTGTCAAAAATGTCTATTTTGAGATAATCGCTTTGCGGGTAGTCCAAATGCGCGATGTAGGGTAGTTTGGTTTTCAAATACGGATCGTGCTGGCCGTAAGCCTCCCCGGCATTGTAGCCCAGCCGCAGGTAGTTTTGGTACAAATCCTCCCGCACTTTGGTCGAATCGCCGTCAAACCTCGCCAGGTAGGGGCCGGATTGACTGCTGTCTTCCAAAAATTTACCCGTATGGTTGGCGCCGATGGCGAAGTACCCGTGCCCCTCGGGCGTTACAAACAACCAGCGCCCGGCCGTCGAATCAACCCGGAAAAATCCCGTCTTTTCTCTTACGATTGATTTTATTCCGCCGTAGTTATCGTACTCCACGGTCGTTGCGGGCCGACTGCAAGCGGCCAGAAAAAGGAGGAGCACGAGATACTTCATAGTTGCCGGGCTTTCGGGTAATTGACTATATCTGGTTATTTCTGCTCGCGAATCTTTTTCAACTCCATGCGCAGTTCTTCCGCTTTGGCGGGGTACTTGGCGATCACGTTCTTCCGCTGCCCCAGGTCTTTGCGTAAGTCAAACAGGACTTCTTTGGACCCCGTGCTTCCCTCGTATTTTTCTCGGGTACGATACCAGTCAGGCATCTTGCTGTGTTCGCCGTCTTTAGCGTCAATCAGTACCCAATTGTCTTTTTGCACCGCAAATTTATTCTCGAATGTATTGTGAACCATGCTGGGCCGAGCACTCGCCCCCTTGCCACGTAGCAAAGCGGATTGATCGAAACTGTCCTCTGCGGTCTTCCGAGGTAGTTTGACACCGAGGATGGAAGCCAACGTTGCCATCAGGTCGATTTGACTGACCAATTCTTTGGATACCGCTCCCGGCTTGACGACACCCGGCCATTTGACCACGAAGGGTACCCGGTGGCCGCCGTCCCACACATCCCGTTTGAGTCCGCGCAGTGGGCCCATGCTGTAATGATCGTAATTCTTAACCCGGTCGAAAGCGTAGTGCTCGGGGCCGTTGTCGGAACTGAAAATGATAATGGTATTGTCCGAGAAACCGCCTTCTTTCAAGGCTTTGAGTATTTCTCCGGCGCTCCAATCGCTCTGCATCATAAAGTCGCCATAAGGCCCCGCTTTCGATTTTCCCTGCCACTCTTTGGTCGGTACAATGGGTGCATGGGGCGAGGTGAGCGCGAAGTAAAGGAAAAACGGATTGGCTTGCTTTTGCCGCTCGATCCAGGCCACGGCTTTTTGGGTGTTGGTGGGCATGAC
>NZ_JBGSXF010000363.1:0-7623 GCF_041751555.1 Persicitalea sp.
GTGAAGCGCAGTATTTCGGCGGCGTTACAAAGGGTGTGGCCCGTCCAGGCGGCCAGCAGTTTGGCGTCGTTGTAGTCGAAATCCCACAGCGTCGCCGACCAGGCGTCGAGAATTTCGATGGCTTTGTTGGCGTACGCTTTATCATTGGTGATGTACCACACCACGGCGCAGTTGTAGGCCATCTGCGCTCCCTTGGAAAGGTCGTTTCCGCCAATGTTTGGCTTGCCGTAGGGACCTCGCAACACATGGGTGTAGGGCGTGACCACAAAAGCCAGATCGGTATCCGCTTTGAGCCGCTCGAAAGCACTCTTGTAAGGCTCCTCTCCCTTCAAGACCTGCGCTTTCATGTGGGCGAGGTCGGCCTTCGTTTGGTTGATACCCGGATGGGCAAAGCCTTGGCCCGTCGCGGTTTGCGGACGGATGGCTGTCAAAAGCAGCAGGAAGCTGGCGAAGTAGAAAGTCGTTTTGTGAAGTCTCATCATAAACTCAGACGACAAAATAGGGTGCTACACCTTATAACTTACTGCTGACCTTGATTTATTCTCGGTGTCAATGAAGGTTGGCAGCTATCACCCAAATAATAATAGCTCTCGCTCGTATAATGTTAATTCGTATCTTAGGGCAAAAAAACAGCCACGATTATGGAAACGCCAACCAAACCCATCAGCGGCATCGAGTTCGTCCGTCACCTGATGAAAGTAAAGGAGCAAGCCCAGTGCGATGCAGTGGAGAACTATCGCAACAATCCGGAAATTCAGGCCGCTTACGCGAGACTTAGCAAGAAAAACAAAGAAAATTGTGACGAATCAAAGTGAGCCGTACGAATTTGAATTTGTTGCAGGAGAACAAAATGTGTACCTCTTTACGACGGGTATCGACATAAAGTACGAAGTAAAATTTGTCCCGTCATCCGACTACTTCAACGCCTATATGGAAGTGGATGCGGAGGTATTCGAGATGGTCATCTCAATCGCCGATAACCTGGCGGGTGGCCGACTTCCGTCCGATGAGCGAGTGGCTCCCACGATTTTTGTCATTTTTGAAGATTTCTTCCTGGCCCAGCGGCACGTCATCGTCTTCATCTGCGATTCGACCGACGGGCGGGGCAAGGCGCGCCATCGCAAATTCGGTCACTGGTTTTACAACGAAAACGTCAAGACGGACGTCATGACCAAATTCGACCGAATCGTCGTCGATGGCAGTAATCGGATTTATCTCTCGCTGATTATGAGCCGCCTCCATCCGAACGCTGGCCGCATCGTAGAGATTTTTATGCGCATGGGGGAAGAGGAGAAGTAGCCTCAGCGGCGTAACTTGGGACTGGCTAGTTTTTTTTCTACCAAAATAACAAACACGATCCCAAGCGTGTAAGCCACAATGTCCTCCCACGCGAAAGAAGTGCCGATCACTGTTCTTGCCAGTCTTGACTTTTGAAGCCCCAGTACCTCAACCATGTTGAAATATTGGGCTATTTCCACAAAATACGAAAACAAGAGAGCGGAAATGGCGGCGGCGATGACTGAGATTTGTAAGAATGATCTGATGAAACGGTAAACCAGTATCACCACTAAAAAATCACCGAATAAGGGGCGAATGAAATTATCGTGGACGTATAGGGCGATGAAGACTTCAATCAGGAACAGGGTTATCGTCAGCAGGAAGTATTTTTTGTTGAAGGTTAGCATTCTGAATGTTTACTAATTTGCCTGATCCTTCCTTGGTCGTGGCTTTTATTTTGAACTCAGAAATTCATTTACATCAATGTCTGCCTGTTTAAGTATTGCTCTCAACGTCCCTTCGGGCATATCTCCGGCATGGTCGTGTACAAGTCTTTGGCTTCGGAATACCAGATTTCATGGCTCCCCGCTGCCTGTCATTGAAAAGCTAACCCAAGCTTTTTTAGCTTTCTAGTAATCTGCCGATAGCTAAATCCTCCTGCTCTGCCCATTTACACGGCGACCACCAATGGACAATCGAACTTGTCGTCCAGCCTGTCTATTGAAATGGCTTTCCCGCTTTGGGATTCCAGCAGTTTTTTCGCCACATCTCGCGCGATTTCAAGAGTTTCCGTAATGGTACGTCCCTGAGCGATAAGTCCCTGAACTTGCTCAGAGGTTGCTAGGTACACGCCTTCCGGCAGTTTTCTATTTGTATTCTTACGGTTCCTTCTATATCGTTCTGAGTTAGTTAGGCGGTTGAGAGACAGAAAACAAATAGACTACTTACTTTGATTATAAGTGGATACAGTCGAGATCAATTCGTTACCGTGTTCGTAAATATCATCAATGGTTTTAATTTCAATTTTTGTCTCTTTCTTGTCGTCTCCAAAAATGCCTATACACCTTTTCGTTGGTGAATTTAGATACAAGCGACAAATCGGTTTTCTGTTATTGTCATCTTGGAAAATTGCAAAATACGAAAGGGCATCACGATGAGTGATACGAGCGCTTTCAATGTGTGGACGAAGTATGGATCTCACTATATAAAAGGCTTCCATTTCCTCTTCCGTAGTCACAACCTCCTTTTCCTTCGTGACAATGTTCGTAGTAAGCGGCTGTTCTTCACCAACAGAAGAAAGTTTTTCACCCTCGTCTCCCTCATCAATAGTAATTGCAGACTTCAATCGGTCATTCAATGTGTCGTTGATGAGACTAGTAAACGTCCTCTTTATGAGAGGACGATAGTATTCTAAAACTTTGGGGCTAACAATTGAGGTATGGGCCTGTTTAGCAAAATACCTAACAAACTCATCGGTCGGATCGTGTAGTTCGGCTTGTACCAGCTGCCTTAAGATACTGGTAGTCTTCAACTCATAGGCAGAAGTGTAGATATTTTCGGGGTCGAAGTAATTTTTGTGAAAGTCTTTCAGTTTTTCGATCTGCCCTTCTCTAATATCTTCAATGTTGAATTCTAAAAATGGTTTTTCGTCCATTTTATTTGGCTCAACTAAATCTGTATAAAACCTGAATATTAGGCCATTGGTGAGAACACCAAATTTTGCATGAGACACGTGAAAGTATCTCAGCAGTTGTCCGTCATGCACGTCCAGTTTTTGTTTCCAGTGCTTACACTCTATCAGGATTATCGGCTGTCCATCTTTGAAAATCGCGTAATCAATCTTCTCTCCCTTTTTCGTCCCGATGTCGCAAATGTATTCCGGTACTACTTCTGTAGGATCGAAAACGTCATAACCGAGTGCCTGAATGAATGGCATGATGATGGCGTTCTTCGTGGCTTCCTCTGTGTGAATGTTATCTTTGAGTTTTGAAACCCTTTCGCTAAGCAGCTTTACTTGATCTTTGAAGTCCATAAATATCTTACTATCAGTAATGTATGATTGATTGCGCGTAATTTTTTCTCGATCAAACTGAGCCTACTTGTTGGCAATAACAATGCCATAATACAGCAGTGCTAAAAGTATAAATCCCAAAAGGGAATAATTTATCAAATAGCCTCGAGAAATGAAAGTACAATGAATAACATCCCTACCTATTTCCTGCGCAAACCCCATTTTGTGATTGGGTTAATCCAACATTGCTGACAGTTGGGATTGCTCGACTACTTCTGATTTACGGGAAATAGCGGTAAATCTCCTTACGATGAGCTACCATAATCAAATTCAGGGTATCGGGTGCAATAAGTTCAAAGCCCAATCGGTAATGACCAATTCTCACGCGATAAAAGGTTTTTTACCCTTCCATTTTCTTCACATTAGTAATGTCGCTGAGAGTTGTAGCTTGTTCCAGCATCAGGACTATATCCCATATTTTCCGCTGTAGCTGCGGGTTTTTCAATTTCCGCACGCTTTTATCAAACGAGGTGTCGAAAAGTACGTTCACTCTCGGGCGTCGCTAGGCTTTACATCGAGGGCTTCCATAATGGTTTCCCTACTTACGTAAGTCCCGGTTTTGGCTTCCTGCATCATTTCGCCGAAGGCCAAATCCTCCGCCCGTTCGGTGGAGGGTATCTCGACGCTCTCGCCTAGCTGGGTTGCCAGTTCTTTCAGAAGCTTAAAGTTCCGCTTGCTTTGGGTTCTGATAATCAATGTTTCCATAAGATTGGTTAGGCTGGTGGATTGTCTAGGTGCTTATGAACTCGCCATAACCCTTCTACATTTCTCGTACAAGAATTCCGGGGCAAAGTCTGCGCCATTCTCCCATTCTACGGTCCAGGACCCTAATTTGAATCTTTTGAAAAACTCAATACTGTTGAGTGGCTCAAAAATCGGTTTGTCCAAG
This sequence comes from Persicitalea sp., assembly GCF_041751555.1. Taxonomy (NCBI): domain Bacteria; kingdom Pseudomonadati; phylum Bacteroidota; class Cytophagia; order Cytophagales; family Spirosomataceae; genus Persicitalea; species Persicitalea sp. The sequence continues at coordinate 4,239 of NZ_JBGSXF010000363.1, forward strand.
TAGCCTTCTAAATCAACGTTTCCGCTCGATCCATCGCTAAAATGGAGTTCCAGCTCGTAACCCTTTATGTACTCGGCATTTGTTACCCATATATTTTCCATAACAGATTAATTTAGTGGTTCAATTTTGTTTAGTGGAAGTCCCTGTCTGGCCAGTTGCCAATTTTCTGAAAGTTCTTCCTGATGTAGCTCCATCCACTCGAATACCAGCTTCAATGCCCGGCTGGGCATATGACCCTTTACGATCTCCTGTTTGAAATTCACAACCGCCTTGTATTCACCATATTCAAAATGAAAGTGCGGCGGGTTGTGGTCGTTATAGAACATTTGAATCACAATTCCATAGAATCGGGAGATTTCCGGCATACAAGATTAGGATAGTAGATAGCTTTTTTTACCTAGGTACAATCTACGGCAAATCTGTGGCAACGCAAACATGAGGAGATTATCCTCCTGCCCCTCTACTTATACCCATTCTAAATTTCCCCGTCCCCACAATCCCACGAATCATTTATCCGTAAATTTGGTATTTGTCAGCAAGTACCCTTTATGTCATTTGAATCCATCATCCGGTTCAGCGTCGGCAACAAGCTTATTATCGGAATGCTGGTGCTGGGCCTGATCGGCTGGGGCACCTATTCGCTCTCCCAACTACCCATCGACGCCGTGCCGGATATTACCACCAATCAGGTCGTGGTACTTACGCAGTCGCCCGCGCTGGCGGCCCAGGAAATGGAACAGTACATCACCACGCCCGTCGAGTTGAGCCTCGCCAACGTGCAGGGTGTGGAGGAAATCCGCTCCGTATCGCGGCTGGGGCTGTCGGTGATTACGGTGGTTTTCGACGACGTCATGGACATCCTCAAAGCCCGCCAACTGGTGGGCGAGCAACTGGCGCAGGCGTCGCAGAACATTCCCGCCGAGTTCGGCAAGCCATACCTGGCCCCCATCACTACGGGCCTGGGCGAGATTTACCAATATACCCTCGTGCCGCAGCCCGGCTACGAAAACCGCTATGACCTCACCGAACTCCGCACCGCGCAGGACTGGATCGTGAAGCGGCAACTCGCGGGCATTCCCGGTGTGGTGGAAGTGAGTAGTTTTGGCGGTCACGTGAAGCAATACGAGGTCAGTGTCGACCCCGAGCGGTTGCGGGCGGCGGGCGTCACGGTGGCCGAACTCTTCGACGCCGTGCAGCGCAACAACGGCAACACCGGAGGTAGTTATCTCGAAAAAAGTAGTCAGGCATTCTTCATCCGGGGCGAAGGCGCGATCAAAAGTCTGGACGACATCGGCAACATCGTGTTGAAAACCGCCAACGGCGTCCCGCTGCTCGTGCGCAACGTGGCCGATGTAAAGTACGGCGCGGCGGTGCGCTACGGGGCCATGACCCGCGACGGCCAGAGCGAGGCCGTAGGCGCGGTGGTACTTATGCTCAAAGGCGCTGACGCCGAGCGCACCATCAAGCTGGTGAAGGAGCGCGTGGCCCGCATTCAGAAATCGCTGCCCGAAGGCGTCCGCATCGTGCCGTTCATCGACCGCACCGAACTAATCGACCGAGCCATAAGTACCGTCAAGACAAACCTACTGGAAGGTGGGCTGATCGTTATTTTCGTGCTGGTACTTCTGCTCGGTAACTGGCGGGCGGGGCTGATCGTGGCATCAGTGATTCCGTTGGCGATGCTGTTTACGTTCGGGATGATGCGTCTGTTCGGCGTTTCGGCTAATTTGATGAGCCTGGGCGCGATTGATTTTGGCCTGGTGGTGGATGGCTCGGTGATCGTGGTCGAGGGGGCACTTCATTTCCTGCATGTACATTGGAAAACGGGGGATAAACTGTCGCAATCCCAAATGGACGAAACCGTCCAGACCAATGCCTCTCGCATTCTAAAATCAGCGGTATTTGGACAAATCATCATTCTCATCGTCTATATTCCCATCCTGTCTTTGTCAGGAATCGAGGGGAAAATGTTCCAGCCGATGGCCCTGACGGTCAGCTTCGCCATCGTCGGGGCACTGCTACTGTCGCTGACCTATGTCCCGATGGCGACGGCTTTGTTTTTGAAAAAAGAAATAAAAAACGAAAAGAACTTTTCGGATCGGCTGGTCGGTCAACTATACGCGGCCTACGAACCAGTCGTGCGGCGGGCGTTGGATTTTCGGGTGGCGGTCGTCGTGGCGGCGGTGGTACTTTTGGCGGGTAGCGCGTGGCTGTTCGGTACTTTGGGCGGCGAATTCATCCCGCAACTCGACGAGGGCGACATTGCCATTGACCTCCGTATGCCCACGGGTACTTCGCTCACCAAAACCATCGACGCTTCGCTGAAAGCCGAACGCGCTTTACTTAAAAACTTCCCCGAAGTACGCCAGGTGGTAGGCCGCATCGGCGCGTCGGAAGTACCCACCGACCCGATGCCCGTCGAAATGACCGACCAGATGATCAACATGAAGCCGCGCGCCGAGTGGACCTCGGCCAGCAGCCGTGAGGAAATGTCGGAGAAAATGAGTGCGGTGATCGAGCGCGAAGTACCCGGCGTGATGACCGAATTCACGCAACCGATCCAGATGCGCTTCAACGAAATGATCACCGGGGCGCGTTCCGACGTGGTGGTGAAAATCTACGGTGACGACCTCGACCTGCTTTTCGAGCGGGCCAACGCCGCCGCCGCCCTCATCGCGCCCATCGCGGGCGTAGCGAGTTGTCGCGTCGAGCCTATCGTTGGTCTCCCTCAGATTAACGCCGTCTATCACCGCGACCGTCTGGCGCAGTACCACCTCGACGTGGCCGACATCAACCAACTCATCCGCGCCTCGTTCGCGGGCGAAACGGCGGGGGTAGTTTTCGAGGGCGAGCGGCGCTTCGACCTCGTCGTGCGGCTCGACAGCGCCCATCGCACCGACCTCACCGATTTGCGTAATCTCTACGTGCCGTTGCCCAACGGCGGAGCCGTGCCGCTGGGCGAACTGGCCGAAATCACCTACCAGGAAGCGCCCGCCCAAATCTCGCGCGATGACACCAAGCGGCGCATTACCATCGGCGTCAACGTCCTGGGCCGCGACGTGCAGGGCGTCGTGCAGGACATTCAGGATAAAATCGAGACGGGCGTCGCGCTGCCCGAAGGGTACTTTTTCAGCTACGGTGGGGCGTTCGAAAATTTGCAACAGGCCACCGACCGCCTGCTCATTGCCGTGCCGCTGGCTTTGGCGTTGATTTTCGTGCTACTGTACTTTACCTTCGGCTCGCTGGTCGAGGCATTGCTGATTTTCACCGCCGTGCCGTTCTCGGCGGTGGGCGGCATCTGGGCGTTGTGGTTGCGCGATATGCCGTTCAGCATTTCGGCGGGCGTGGGCTTCATCGCGCTCTTCGGCGTGGCGGTTTTGAACGG
>NZ_JBGSXF010000364.1:0-9178 GCF_041751555.1 Persicitalea sp.
GAATTCTTGGTTTTTATGGGATAAATCTTCTCCCCGTTCTGCCCCAAAAAGTACTCGCCCGTGGTAGTGACCACATCCTCGCCGCCGGGCCGGGCCGAGATTTTATCGCCCCAAGAGTTGGCCGAAGTCGGGCTGTACTTGCCGCCCGTTCCCTGTCCCCAGGTGCTTTGCAGCGGGTGCTTGCGGTTGATCTCATCCACCGAGTAGCTGGCTGAGTAGGAAATTTTCATCCGCTGGTTCAGCTTGCCCTGTTTGGTGGTAATCACCAACACGCCATTCGCCGCCCGCGAACCCCACAGAGCCGCCGCCGAAGCACCTTTCAACACCTGCACCGACTCAACGTCTTCGGGATTGAGGTCGTTGAGCCGCGATTGCTGCGAGGTGCCGCCCGAGCGCGAACTACCGCTACCGTACAAGTTGTCGTTGGAAATCGGGACGCCATCCACGATTATGAGCGGCTGCGAGGAGCCACCGATGGTGTTGGCCCCGCGAATCTGGATGCTGGTTCCCGCGCCGGGGTCGCCGTTGGCACGGGCGATCTTGACGCCCGAAGCCTTGCCGGCCAGACTGTTGAGGATACCCACCTCGCCCGTCGTCTTTATGGCCTGGGAGGATACTGTGGAGGAAGTCGAGCCGGAGCGGTCTTTCTGGGTCTTGAAGCCCAGTGCGTTGACTACTACCTCTTGCAGTTGATTGCTTTCTTGATCCAGCGACACATTGATAGCCGTTCGACCATTGATGTCCTGAGTCACGGTGGCGTAGCCAATAAAGCTGAACGCCAATTGCGTGGCGTTTTCGGGTACGCTTAGGCTGTAATTGCCCGAAGCATCCGTCGTAGTACCCGTGCTGGTTCCTTTGACCACCACGCTGACACCGGGCAACGGCGACGACTGCTCGTCGGTTACCTTGCCCTGAATTTGAGTTTGTGCGTGAACTTCAAAAATTACGAAGCTCAGCAACAGGAGGAGAGTTTTCTTCATACGAGAAAAGTTGGGTTGTGTATTGAAATAATTAGCTGGTATGCAAGGGATGACGCGCAAAAATAGCACTACCTCGACAAAACATGGTGGCAAAGTAGTACTTTTTTGGGGAGGTGAGTCGGGAAATTGTTTGAACGGTAGTGGGTAAAGTGAAGAAATCCTGGCTTTCACAAGAATTTTCCCATCATTGCAAAATTGTAATTTTCAATTTGGCATATTTTTGGATTCGCTTGAAGTCGGCTTTGTTGTAAGTGAAGAGTTCTTCGCAGTATTCTTCGGCGATTGCGGTGTGGAGACAGTCGTTGATGTGCTGGAAGCCAATCTTTTAGGCAATTTCGATTGCTCGATTGAAATGAGAGACTTCGTACGTGGTAGTCAAGTAAGGGAAGTTTGTCCGTAACATATCTTCGATTTTGCGTGAGTCCACGTTTAAGCGAGATAAAACGTACGATGTTTCCTGTAGCGTGAGTAGCGAACAACTGAAATGCCCGGCAGCAGTAGAATCCTCGTAATATTGAATTGCTTCAATATGCTTTCGAGGATCTTGCTCTACGTAATAATGTACCAATACGTCTGAATCGAAGTAAGTCATAGGTACATTTCGTCGGCGAGTTCAGAGAAGTTTACATCTGGATCGACCTTAAAGTCTTTTAAACTGAGGCGAATTTCTTCGGTTTTTCGAAAAAGCTCTTTCTCATCAACTGGCTGACTCTCTTCCACGTCTTCCACTACAATCTTGATTTTCTTCTCGCCAAACAACGCCCGGACGGACTTGATGAAATTGGCATTCAACTCGGCGGTATTCAATTGAAATGTCTGTGTCATGGCTTTTTTTTGTTAAAAATAAGAATATTCTCCTAAAGCCTCACTTTCCACTAACCGCCACCGCTGCCCCCGAAGGCAATTTTTGGGGCGTGGTAGTCGGCCCTAGTACCGTTATGGTGCCATTTTTTACCTCCATTCGGTCGATGCACACTACGCGTTCGTCCCCGGTCTTTGCGGTTCGGGCGTGATAGACGCAGAACATCTCCCGGCCATCCGGCGAATAGGCGATGCTGTTGTGTCCCGTACCCGTTACCGAGCCGCCCTTTTCTGTGTTCTTTTGCAAGATGGGGTTATTAGTCGCTTTTTTAAATGGGCCCAGCGGTAATTTGGCTGTAGCGTAACCAACGGCGTAATTCTGGCCGCCAAAGTGATTGGCCGAGTACATCATATAATACGTGCCGTCTTTCTTGAACGTGACCGAACCCTCCGTCCAGCGGCGATTCACTTCCTGCGCCGTGACCGACCGACTTTCCCATTCCGCCTGCTTGTTGCTGAGTGAAACAGGAGGGCGCAGTATTAAAACAGGTTCACCAATCACGCCGGAAAAATCGGGCTTAAGCTCGACGCCATACACCCAGCTTTCTTCAATCTCCTCGAACCAGCCTTTTTTCCGAGCCAAGTCGGCCACTTCGCTTTCCACCGGATGCTTGTAGCAGCAGCGCGAATAGTACAGGTAGGCTTTGCCGTCGGTATCGAAGAACACGTTGGCATCGATAATCGGATAGCCGGGATCGAAGACCGGCTGCTCGGCTATGTCGATGAAAGGGCCAGTGGGTTTGTCGGCCACGGCTACCCCGATCCGAAAGTTTTCCAATTCGCGGGTGGGGTTCACTTTCCATTGCGCACTGTAAAATAGGTAGTACTTCCTCTTCACCTCATACACTTCGGGTGCCCAGTAGGCCCCACCCCAGGCTGCCTTCGGATCGCTCCAGCCGTTTTTGTTGTCGTGGAAATACACCTGTCCTTCGGGCTTCCAATTCACCATATCCTTGGAGGAGTAGGTCACAAAGCCCTTTTTGGCCCCGCCCCCCGTGCCGTACATATAATAGGTGTTCTGGGTACGCAAAATATAGGGATCGCCGAACTGCACGGGTAAAGGATTGGAAAAAGTGGCCTTGGTCGTGGTGGGGTTTTGCGGCGTTTGGGCCAGGGAGATACCGTCGAAAATTGTGACGAAGCAGAGAATCAGTAGTGTTGATCTTTTCATGTTGAGAGAACTAGATTTTGCATGATCGAAGTTTGATAGATTGGAGCATTCATTTTCAATCATTTTTTTTGCTTTCCTTATCCGCTTGGGCGGCAACTTCTCTTATTTGCTCAATGGTGATGCCTTTGAGGGATTCGTTCACCCTATCAAGCTTCCTTTGTACGATTATTGCTTCTGACGCCCTTTGTCTTGCTTGTATTTCCTCTGATTCTTCCATGATTTAGTACTTTTAATTCTATTTTGAAAAATCTAGCTAGAATTATTTCGAAACTTTTCGATACTTATATTGTCTCTTTCCAACTTATTAGTAGACCTCTAAATAAGTTCCTGTTTCTGGGTTGTAAGAATTTGGTAAAAGCCTTTTTTTACGCTAGGTAATGCTCCCTGAAAAAAGATGAAATGAATTGGACGGTAATGTCGGCGTATCATCAAAGGTGACTGCCTTAGAAGAAAAATATTTTGTATATAACATACTATAAATCAGATATTTGAATATTTGAAACAAAACTGATAGGCCCAATTAAAAACAGTAATAAAAACATAAGGCAAAGATTAGTTCTTTGCTAGATTTTTTCCAAAAATGAAAAGAAATTGTTCAATATTCTCGCTATCAACATTCATAATTCTAGCAGTATGATTAATTAATCCTAAATAATCTAAATATCTAACTTCTGCTGTTGTGTATGATATTTTGCTGATTGGAATAAATTCGCTGTATATTTTATTCTTAAATACTTCTATGAGCCTACTGTCTAATATAAGACAGCAATGGCTATTAAAATATATGTTAAAATAATAAAGCATCTTACTGTACGTAGAGATTCCTAAGCCAGGAATTTTCTTGAAAACTTTGCACATTTCAGTAAAATCTTTTGACAAAAGGTTAGAACTATTTTCGTACTTAACTAGTGTGCTTTCAAGTAAGTCAATGTTTTTCAAAATACTCAGGAAATAGTTATTTCTCATTCCACGAGGATAACCCCAATATACTGCTAATACAATTCGTTGCTTAGCATTTACAGTATTAAAAATATCTTGACGACTAATTGTCATACTGTTTTTAACACCAAATAACCTATCGTTCATATCATTTAGCCATGAGAACTCTTTTTCAGCTTTTTTCCAATTACTTCGTTTTGTTTCAAAACACTGTTGTCTGACTGGTAGGTTTGAAATCAATGGAGCGTAGTTACTGATTCTCATAATTGGCATATTCATTTTTAACAAAAAGCTTAGTATATAATCAAAGTTATACCTTACTAATCCCGATTCCAAATTCAGATTAGCAGTCGTCTCTCGTCATCTACAACGCGAGTACGCTTGTACGCGGATCGCGTTGCAAACGCGAAGAGATAACGACCTGATTACAAATCAGGCCGAGCGATTCCTTTCCTCCCTCCCGCCAGGCGGCCCTGTCCTTTCCTCCCTTCCTCCTTCCAAAATCCCCAAATTATCCACCAACACATCCTCCGTCTCCGCCAAATGCCCGAAAGCATATTCCATCTTCGCCCGGTCGAAATCGCCTTCGTTGTTGGCAATCCAGATCGTCGCCACGCCATTGCCGATGAAATTGGTGATAGCCCGCGCTTCGGACATGAAGCGATCCACACCCAGCAATAGCGCCAGTCCTTCCAACGGGATGACCTTGATGGCTGTGAGCGTGGAGGCCAGCACTACGAAGCCGCTGCCCGTGACGCCCGCTGCGCCCTTGGAGGTCACCATCAGGATGCCGATGATCGTGAACATTTGGGTCAGCGTCAGTTCCACGCCATAGACCTGCGCCAGGAAAATCGTCGCCATCGAAAGGTAGATCGTCGTGCCGTCGAGGTTGAAGGAGTAGCCCGCCGGAACTACCAGCCCCACGGTGGGTTTGGAGCATCCCATACGTTCGAGTTTCTCCATGAGCGAGGGCAGCCCCGCCTCGGACGACGAAGTACCGAGCACGATCAGCAGTTCTTCGCGGATGTAGTTGAGGTACTTGAGCAGACTGACTTTATAGTAGCGTAAGATCAGGTAAAGTACCACGAAAATGAATAGGGCCATCGTGATATAAACCGTCAGCATCAGCTTGCCGAGCGGCAGGAGCGTGCTGATGCCGTACTTCCCGATGGTGAAAGCCATTCCGCCAAACGCCCCGATGGGCGCAAACATCATCACAAAGTGCAGGGCTTTGAAAACGTACTTCGAGAGGTAGTTCAGCACGTCCAGGATGCGCTGCTTGCCATTGAATTTGCTCAAAAATATCCCGAACAAGATCGAGAACAGAAGTACCTGGATCGTGAGGTTATTTTTGAAAAACTCCCACATACTGAAACCCTTTTCGGCTTCCTGGGCGAATTTCGAGACATCGCCCGCTGCCGAAGCTTCGGTCATTCCGGCGGTAACTACCCCGTCACCGGGGCGGATAAGGTAAGCTACCGCTATGCCGATTATGAGGGCGAAAGTCGTAACTACCTCAAAATATAGCAGTGCTTTGCCGCCCACTTTTCCCACTTTTTTCAAATCACCCATTCCACTGATACCCAGCGAAATAGTCAGAAAGATAATGGGATTGATGAATACTTTGACCACGTCGATAAAACCCGTACCCAAGGGCCGCATTTGTTGCCCTGTTTCGGGGTAAAAATGCCCTATCGAAGCGCCGCTTACAATGGCCGTCAATACCCAAAAGGTGAGGTTTGTGAAGAGTTTTTTCATAGAAAGAATAATCAGCAGGTGATTAAGGAGCTTTGGCAGGGTATGAAAAATGGGAAGCAACCTTCACCAAAGAAAGAGAGAAACCCCTTCATTTCAAAAATAGGGGCTAAATTAGCGCGGCTAGCCCCTGAACCTGGCTACTGTCCTCCTTCAATCAATCCCATGCGAATTCTGATTACCGGTACGACCGGACTTGTAGGTAGTGCCACCGCCCGACGGTTTCTGACTGCCGGGCACGAGGTCACCGCTCTGCACCGAGCCAATTCCGACCGTTCGCTGCTGCGAGACCTGGAAGGTCGGATCGAATGGCGGGAAGGCGATATTCTTGATGTTTTATCGCTGGAAACAGCGATTGTGGATGTAGATTATGTGATTCACGCGGCAGCAGTGGTTTCCTTTGTACCACGCGACGAAGCAGCCATGTACAAGGTCAACATAGAGGGAACTGCCAATGTCGTGAATGCCTGTCTCAAAAAGGATATTCAAAAACTCTGTCACGTCAGTAGCGTAGCGGCCCTGGGGCGACCGGACCCTCGTCTGATTGGCAACGATGCTCCGATCGTCATCGACGAAACCCAGCGTTGGACCGATTCTCCCAACAACTCGGCCTACGCCAAAACTAAGTACCTGGCTGAGCTGGAAGTGTGGCGCGGCATAGCCGAAGGGCTTTCGGCGGTTGTTGTGAATCCTTCCCTGATTTTGGGTGAGGGCGATTGGCAGAAAAGCAGTACCCAATTATTTAGATACGTGTACGACGGCATGCCGTTCTATACCGAGGGGACTGTCAATTACGTGGATGTTCAAGATGTAGCCGAAGCTGTCTATCAACTCACTTTGTCGGAACTCGTAAACGAACGCTTCATCCTGAGCGCAGGGACGGCTTCATACCAACAGCTTTTCGCCAAAATAGCCGAAGGGTTCGGAAAAAAAGCGCCGCACATTAAGGTTGGTTCATGGCTGTCTGGTGTTATTTGGCGGGTCGAAGCGCTGCGTTCGTGGCTTACGGGTAGTCGCCCGTTGATTACCAGGGATACTGCACGTTCGGCGGCTCATCGATTTGAATACAGCAACGTCAAAATCGAGAAAGCCTTGTCTTTTGATTTTCAGCCGCTTGACAAAACGGTAAAGCGGGTGTGCAAAAGTTTTTTGGGGACAGAATGAGGTAGAAACAAGATTTATCACTAACTTTCTTCTATCAAAACAGCGCAAAGGCATTTTTGTCCGAGCGATATTAAACCTTTCTGTGTAATGGAGCAGGATTTTGACGAAAGAAAAAACTATATGAAGGAAACCCTCCGCCGCTTCGAGCGAATGCTGAAAACGGACGAGCGGGAATTCTTTGATTTGGACTCTTACGAACAGGTCGCAGAGCATTATCTGGATCAGGGTGATTGGGACAAGGCTATCAAAGCGTGTAATCTGGGGTTGGAGAACTACCCCTACTCGCTGGAATTGATGCTGAGTAAGGCCCAGCTTTACGCCAATCGCGCCGATTACGAATCAGCCCTGGAATTACTGGAAAAAGCTGCTCTCTTTCATCCCGGCGATACTGAGGTGCTATTCATGCAAGGAGCCATTTATAATTTGATGGGAGATTTCGAGCAGTCGATCAGTATCCTGGAAGGCATGTTGGATACCGCCGAAGAGACCGACGAAATCTACTACCAAATCGGCCAGACCTACCAGAACTGGGGCAAGTTCGAGGAGGCGGTGGTCAGCTACAAGCAGTCTATCGCCCTTAATCTTGACAATGAATACGCCTTTTACGAAATGGCTCACTGTCTCGATATGCTATCGCAGCTCGATAGTCATCTTGAATACTATAAGAGCCTTGTGGACCGTGACCCGTACTCGCACCACGCTTGGTACAATCTGGGCATCGTGTACAGCAAACTTGAGCGCTTTGAGGAGTCCATCGAGGCTTACGATTACGCCACTTTGGTAAAGGAGGATTTCGCTTCGGCTTATTTTAATATGGCCAACTCCTTCATGAACACGGAGGACTTCGAGAGCGCAAAGTTCAATTACCACAAGGCTATCGAACTGGAAGGTAAGCAACCCGAAACCTGTTGCTGTCTGGGCGCTTGCTACGAAAGGCTCGGCCAATTCGAGACTGCCGCCAATCATTACCGCGATGCTGTCAAACTCGACAGCGAGTGGGACGATGGATGGTACGGCCTGGGGATTTGCATGAGCGAGATGAACCGCTGGCACGAAGCCGTCGGATTTCTGCGCCGGGCCATAAAAATCACTGAACTAAATCCCGACTATTGGTTAGCTCTGGCTGAATCAGAGTACCGCCTGGGTAATGTCGTGTCTGCCTTCGAGGCATTCGAGAAATCGGCCGAAATCGAACCCGGTGACCCTGAGGTTTGGCTCAAATGGTCGCTCGTCCTCTTCGATCAGGGTAATTACGCCCGTGCCTGCGATCTGCTGTCGGCCGCTGTGGACGAAATTCCCGAAAACGCCGATTTGTATTACCGCCTTTGCGTGTATTTGATTCATGGCGGTGAATATCGCGAAGCGTTACTTAATCTCGAAATTGCGCTTACTTTGGACTACGAAGCCCACGTGCAGCTATTCGATTTCTTCCCCGAATTGGAAAAGCAAAAAGCGCTTTACAAGATCATAGAGCAATACCGGCAGAAGAATTAGTCTTCAATAAACGCTTTGGAGATTACTAAGCTCATTCTATTGGTTTTCAGTAATTCAAAATTCTTCTATTCCTTTCTTAACTTCTCGAAAGACTTCGCCACCTCGCGAAAAGTATTGCCTGCCACCTTGGTACTTTCATCCTGTTTGATAGAGCCACTTCGCAAGGCATCCATTACAGCGCACATCGCCATGCGGCTGCTGGCGTACTGCTTATAGAATTCCTCACTTACCGGCACGCGCGATTGCGCAAATTTTTCCACCAGGATTTTTAGAGATGATGATGCCTCAAGCGGGTTGTTGTTGCGATTAGCCATCATTCGGTCGAGCGTGGCGGCATCTGCCTTAGCGGCTTTGGATAGAGTATCAGCAAGCGAGTTTTGCTGGACGCTGTCAAACTTGTCGCTGGCGTAAAGCCACTGCATTTTATCGAGCGGACAGCCATTCTCCAGAGTACTATTGTCTTTGCTGCCAGCCACTTCCTCCCTGACGCGGGCGTTGCCTCCTCCCGCCGTGGTAGTCTGTGGAGGCGAAGTGCTTGCGCATTGGGTCAGTAGAAAGATACCGAACAAACTGAGGGCCTTTTTTAAATTGTTCATTGGAAGGGTTATTTAGTATAGTGCGAAGACAAATATGGGCCAAAACGGTTTAAATTTTTGCATCGGGGGCAGAAACTACCCAAAGCGACACCAGATTTTATCCAAATGTCTAATTTGATGTCACCTTATTCCAGCGACAGCGGTCTTTTTTCCCCATCCTGACTGTTTCCCCTACTCTAACATTGATTTCGACCGTGCAAATCCTGTTGATCTGATCC
>NZ_JBGSXF010000365.1:0-1909 GCF_041751555.1 Persicitalea sp.
TTTGTGCAGTACTTTCAGTTCATCTTTCGTGGGAGAATCGTCAGTTACGATCCAGTCGCCGTGGTCGTTGTAAAACAATCGCCAGAGTTTGCGGATGAAGCGGTAAGTACCGTCGATGCCGTTGGTGTTCCAGGGCTTGGCCTGTTCCAGCGGGCCGAGGAACATTTCGTATAGCCGCAGCGTATCGGCTCCGTAGCGCTCAACGATGTCGTCGGGATTGACGACGTTGAATTTGGACTTCGACATTTTCTCCACCTCCACGCCGCAGAGGTACTTTCCATCTTCCAGAATGAATTCGGCGTTCTCACCCGCGATGTCCGGGCGGGTAGATTTAAATTTTTCAATGTCCAGCACATCGTTTTCAACGATATTCACATCCACGTGCAAGTCCGAGACTTCATATTGCTCTCGTAATCCAGCACTTACGAAAACTGGTTTGGCATAATCGTCGCTTTTCACCCGATACACAAAACTACTCCGCCCCTGAATCATGCCCTGATTGATGAGCTTCTTAAAAGGCTCCTCTTCGGGAACAAAGCCTCGGTCTTTCAGGAATTTATTCCAGAAACGGCTGTACAGCAAATGTCCCGTCGCGTGTTCAGTGCCGCCGAGATACAGATCCACGTCGCGCCAGTAGGCGATGGCTTCGGGCGAGGCGAATTCCTGATTGTTTTGCGCGTCCATGTAGCGGTACCAGTACCAGCTACTGCCCGCCCAGCCGGGCATGGTACTTAGTTCGTAGTCGTAAGTACCCTTGTACTTCCAGCCCTCGGCGCGGCCCAGCGGTGGTTCGCCAGTTTCGGTGGGCAGGTACTTGTCCACGGGCGGTAGTTCCAGAGGTAGTTCTGACTCGGGCAGTAAGTAAGGGAGCGGTTCGCCCTTACTATCTTCTTTGTAAAAAACCGGAACGGGTTCGCCCCAGTAGCGCTGGCGGCTAAACACGGCGTCGCGCAGACGGTAGTTGATCTTGGCCTTGCCAATTTTGCGCTCCTCCATCCACTTCACCAGCACGGGCGTGGCTTCGGTGTAAGTCAGGCCGTCGATAATGCCGGAGTTGATGTACTTGCCTTCCTTAGTGGCGTTGGCCTCGGTGTCGGTACTTTGCTGGGCGTCCAGAATCGGGACGATGGGCAGGCCGAAGTGCGTGGCAAAATTCCAGTCGCGCTGGTCGCCGGACGGCACGGCCATCACGGCCCCGGTGCCGTAACCCGCCAGCACGTAGTCGGCGATGTAGATGGGTACTCTTTCTTCATTGAATGGGTTGACGGCATAAGCTCCCGTGAAAGCTCCCGATACGGTCTTGACATCGGCCATGCGGTCGCGCTCGGACTTTCGCTTAGTCTTTTCCAGATAAGCGTCGATTTCGCCTTGCTGTTCGGAGGTAGTGATTTGAGCTACCAACTCGTGTTCGGGAGCCAGCACCATAAACGTCACACCGTAAATTGTATCCACACGGGTGGTAAAAACCTCGATGTTGTGCTGCGGGTGACCGTCGATGGCGAATTTTACCATCGCCCCCATGGAGCGGCCGATCCAATTGCGTTGCTGCTCTTTTAGAGATTCCGTCCAATCGATGGTATCTAATCCATCGAGCAGCCGCTGGGCGTAGGCCGCGATGCGCATCATCCATTGCCGCATCAGTTTCTGCTCGACTGGGAAGCCGCCTCGCTCTGACACGCCATCCTTCACCTCGTCGTTGGAAAGTACCGAACCCAAGCCCGGACACCAGTTGACGGTAGCATCGGCTACGTAGGTCAGGCGGTAGTTGAGCGTCATTTTGTACTGCTCCTCCTCGCTCATGGCTTTCCATTCCAAAGCCGTGAAGTGGGGCGTTTCTTCATCACATACCGCATCGACGCGCCCGTTGCCCCGGTGGGCAAACTCCTGCCTCAGCATCTCGATGGATTCT
>NZ_JBGSXF010000366.1:0-4921 GCF_041751555.1 Persicitalea sp.
AAGATTCCCAAAAATCTGGAAATCGTCATTACGGGCGAGTCGCTGTTCAATGACGGTGTAGGGGTAGTTATTTTCCTGACCATTCTGGAAGTAGCCACCCTGGGCGTCGATCAGGTAACACCCGGCGAAGTGGCGTTGCTGTTCGGCGAAGAAGTAGGCGGCGGGCTGATTCTGGGAGCGGTACTGGGTTACGTAACCTACAAAATGATGAAGTCCATCGACCACTACCAAACCGAGGTACTTTTATCGCTGGCGCTGGTCATGGGCGGCTACGCGCTGGCGGCGAGCCTGCACTTTTCGGGGCCGTTGGCGGTAGTGGTAGCGGGCTTGTTCATCGGTAACAAAGGGCGCTCGGAGGCCATGTCGAGCGAGACGGTTGAGTACCTGGATAAATTTTGGGAGTTGGTGGACGAATCACTAAACGCGCTCTTGTTCGTCCTGATCGGCCTCGAAATTGTGATCATTCCTTTCCTCGACAACTACTGGATAGCGGGCGTTATCGGTATAATCATCGCCCTTTTCGCTCGTTTCGTGTCGGTCTCCATTCCCATTTTGGCTCTGCGTCGCTCGGTCAACTTCATGCCCCGCACGCCACTCATCATGACTTGGGGCGGCCTGCGCGGCGGCATCTCCATCGCCCTGGCTCTTTCACTCCCCGCCGCCATGAGTAAAGACATCATCTTGGCTATTACCTATTGCATCGTCATCTTCGCCATTTTGATCCAGGGCATTACGCTAGGGCCAATCGTGAAGCGGGTGAAGGCGAAGTATGGGTTGTGAAAGGGAGGCACAAAGTTCCAAAGGCACAAAGTGAGCTTTCGCGCGTTTTCAAAGTAAAAAGCTTCTAATGATAAATACGTATCGTGACTTAGTAGTTTGGCAGAAATCTATGGTGTTCGTGACGAGTGTATACAAATCGACAGGGGTATTTCCTGGCACGGAACAATTCGGACTGACGTCTCAAATTCGCAGGTCTGCGATTTCGATTCCCAGCAATATTGCTGAAGGCTATGGCCGCAGGAGCACCGGAGATTATATTCGATTTTTGCAGATAGCCATTGGCTCACTTTATGAAGCACAAACCCAAATTGAGATTACCTTCAACTTAAACTACTTACCAAAGGAAGAATACGATCTCTTACATCTCCAAAGCCGCGAAATAGAGAGAATGCTTTCTAGCTTAGTCCAAAAGATAAAAAGCAATCCCCATTGACATTATGTGCCTTTGGAACTTTGTGCCTCTTTAACTTTGCCACTCTAAAAAATAAAGCTAACCCCCGTTCCCCAATTCAACATTCCCAAGGGCTGGTGAGAATTGAGAGATTCGAAGGAACGCTGGTTGCCGAGGCGGATTTCCTGTTGTAAATCGCTGTATTTCAGATCGGCGGTGATGTAGTTCAGGGAAGTATGTACTGCCAGCCAGCGATTGAGCTTGAAGCGGGCGGTGGCTCCGGCTCCCGCAGCAAAAGTGCGGGTAGTTTGGGCCGGGGTCGTATAAGAAATGGCCTGCTCCTGGCCGCGCCAGTTCAGTTCCATGCGCGAACTCGTGGATTGGGCCACGCCCGCCGTGAGCTGGAAGTCGAACTGGAAGCGACCGGCCGGAACCGTTAGCATGGGGCCAGCCATCAGGCTTTGCAGGTTGCAGTTGGTGGCTTTGCTGTCCCAGTCGGCAGGGTCTGCGTTTTTACCGAGTAAATTCAACAGTGCGTCCTGTTGAATGGTATTGACCCCGTAATAATAGCTCGCGACCGCGCCCAAGCGGTGGCCAAAGCGGTAACCGACCGAAGTCTGTGCGAATTGGCCCACCCCCATTATATTCTCCGTATTTTTGCCAAAAGGCGTGTTACAACCCGGTAGACTGTAGCCCGCCGTCAGGCTGACGAAGCCCTTGTGGTCGATATTTGAAAGGATGAAAGTACGTTGCTGGGCCATAGCCTTGCCTGAAAGCAGCCCCAGAATGGCGAGTGGAAGTAATAGACGTTTCATTGCAGTAGTAGTTAGTTTTAAGGTTTCTACCCAATAAGTTATCAATTATGATGCCAGTTTTGTAACCCATTGTTAGTGAGGGAAGTATTTAGTCACATATGGGAAAAGTATATTCGAGTTCATTGGATTTTTTGAAAAAAATCGCCTGGCAGCAATCTCGGGGAGAACTTCACTTTCCGGAGGGACTCTTCCCTGCCTACCGCCACAACCCTTACCTCGCCTACCTGCGGCCCGATACCACGCTCTTCTTTTCGGTGGTTATCGCCTTCACACTCCAATCACTGCGGGATGCAATGAAACCCCGGGAGCAAAACCAAGTGGATTTGATTTTGGCCAAGATCAAAAAAAACTACCCTGATTTTCAGAATAAGGATGGTTTAAAAACCTATAACTTCTGGAAAACCAAGCCTTCGCGCCACTTTCCGAATGGTTTCATATTCCGCCATTTCGGGCATTTTCGTATTCCCGACGACGTGGACGACACGGCATTTGTCTATCTCACCGACGATCCCACGCCTCAGGAGTTACTTTGGCTCAAAGACAAACTCGCCCAACACGCCAACGGGAGCAAGCAGTGGATCAAAAACACCGATCCGAAGTACCGCAGGCTGCGGGCGTACTCGACCTGGTTTGGCAAGAATATGTACATTGAGTTCGACGCCTGCGTGCTGAGCAATATTCTGTATTGCATCTTTCACTACAAACTACCCCTGAACCAGCACGACGCCCACAGTTTGCTCTACATTCGCTCCGTGATCGAAACCGATCGCTACCGTACCAAGCCATTCCGCTGCGCCCATCAATATCCAACTACCGCACTCATCATTTATCATGTGGCGAGGCTGATGGCAGCTTTCGATCCGCCCGCTTTGCAACCCGTCAAGGCTAAGCTGATACAAGATACTCAGGAACTAATGCGTATCGAGACGCGCCCAATGAACAAAGTACTGCTGGCGACCTCGCTCTTGCGCCTGGGACAAGCTCCCCCCCGGATTGCGGTAGAAAATTTCACGGAACGGGATTTCAAAGGCTTCTACTTTTTTATCGCCGGACTACTAACGGCCTATGAGTCGCCGGAAATTTACAAACTGGCTGCCAACAGAATTTTCCACATGAACTGGACGTGCGAGGCGCACTGCTGGACTTTGTTGTTGGAGTATGAGGTGCTTTACGGGGAGTTTACTTCTTGACTATACAATTTTCGGTCACAGAGCGGTGCGCCGACGGTCAGCTGCTGCTGAGCGACGCGGTTTCACTAAGTTTGCGCAGAGTTTCACAAAATGTTTTCACAAAAAATAACTGTCAAATGCCAACCCGCTCCGACGTGCCGGTCAACCGTCAATCTCAGCTAAAAGCTTTCGACCGCCTCCTCACCATCATGGATGACCTGCGGGAAAAATGCCCCTGGGATCGTAAGCAGACGCTGGAAAGCCTGCGTCACCTGACCATCGAAGAAACCTATGAGTTGTCGGATGCAATTCTGGATAACGATTTACCCGAGATCAAAAAGGAACTGGGTGATCTGATGCTACACCTGGTTTTTTACGCCAAAATCGGCTCAGAAGCCGACGCATTCGACATCGCCGACGTGCTGAACGGGATTTGTGATAAACTCATTTCGCGCCACCCGCACATTTACGCCGATGCGGAAGGAAACAAGGTGGTTGCCGACACTGAAGAAAAAGTAAAGCAAAACTGGGAGCAGTTGAAACTGAAAGAGGGCAATCGCTCGGTGCTTTCGGGCGTACCGCAGTCGCTGCCCGCGCTGGTGAAGGCCATGCGGATTCAGGAAAAGGCGCGGGGCGCGGGCTTCGACTGGGATGAGAAAAGTCAGGTCTGGGAAAAAGTGCAGGAAGAAATGCAGGAGTTCAAGGCTCATTTCGATGCTGAGAGTGACGCCATGCTGGATCAGAAAGAGGCCGAGGCAGAATTTGGTGACCTATTGTTTTCGCTCGTCAACTACGCCCGCTTCGTAGATCTTAACCCTGAAACCGCCCTGGAACGCACCAACAAGAAGTTCATCAAGCGCTTCCAGTTCATGGAGGAACACGCCAAAACCGATGGCAAAGCCCTGACCGATATGACGCTGCCCGAAATGGACGAATACTGGAACCGCGCCAAAACCGAAATGCAGTCGTGAGTTCGCACCACATCGTCCGCGAGAAGCAGGAACCCGCTCTCATCATCGCCAACGGCGAGGCGTGCAGCGACGAAATGCTTGGCCAACTGCTGGAATGGAGTCCGTTCGTAGTGGTACTTGACCACGCCATTTACCGGGTACTTGACCGCGGAATCAAGGTGGACGCCTGGCTCGGCGATTTCGACCACGACCATGATTTCGACGCTATTCGCGCCCGGCAGCACCCGCTGGAAATCGTCCCCACGCCCGACCAAGACAAGACCGACCTTGAAAAAGCCATCGACTTCCTGATCGAACGCGGCTTTCCGGCGGCCAACATCGTTTGGGCCACGGGCCGCCGCGCCGACCACGCCATTACCAACATTACTAATTTGGTGCGCTACAAATCCGTTATCCAACTCGTGATGTACGATGACTATTCCAAGATTTTCCCGCTTGTGGGTACTTTCGAAAAATGGTACACCGCCAGAACCCCGATTTCGCTGATTCCCGTTGGCGAAGTAAGCGGCATCGTGACGAGTGGCTTGAAGTACAACCTGAATGACGAGGTACTTAGGCTAGGCTACCGCTCTGGAAATAGCAATGAAGCGGCTGTCGATGGGTTTGTGCGTATTTCGGCGAAGTCAGGTGATTTGCTAATTATGGAGTGTTGGGATTAAAAGAATACATCCCCGCGCTAACCGGCCTTCGGGCCGTGGCGGCCTGGCTCGTCTTCATCCACCATTTCAATCCCTCTTCTCAAAAAGACAGCTTTCTTTTCGGACTGGCGCAGCAGGGCTACACGGGCGTTTCGCT
>NZ_JBGSXF010000367.1:0-1749 GCF_041751555.1 Persicitalea sp.
AATTGCATTGCGGGCGTAGCCGGTTGTCGTGGGTAAAATAGAGTAGTACGTGGATTCTTCTTCGATGGTGAAATACTCCTGCATCACCGACTGAATCATCTTCCATTGGTCGTAGCGAAAGTTGTCTATGAGCAGGAAAAATAACGGTTCACCACTGCCTTTCAGGTGCGGGAAAACCTTATTTTTCATCAGTTGATGCGACATGATGGGCCGGTCAGCGCGGGGATCGTTCAGCCAGCCGTCGTACTCCTCCTCGATAAACTTGGCGAAATTGTTGTTGGCGTCGCTCTTCTGCATGGAGAATACCTCCGCCATTCCCTGATCCTGTGAACTTTCCAGTTCCAGTTCCCAGTAAATGAGCTTCTTGTAAATATCTGCCCACTCTTCATGACCGATGCGATCCTGGTACTGCATCGCCAGATTACGAAATTCCTGCTGGTAGCTGAGCGTCGTCTTTTCGGTCACGAGCCGCTTGTTATCCAGAATTTTCTTGACCGAAAGCAGAATCTGATTCGGATTGAGGGGCTTGATGAGGTAGTCGGCGATTTTGGAGCCGATGGCGTCCTCCATAATGTGTTCCTCCTCGCTCTTGGTAATCATCACCACGGGCAGCGAGGGGCGCATTTGCTTGATTTGGGCCAGCGTTTCGAGGCCCGTCATACCGGGCATCATCTCGTCCAAGAAAACGATGTCGTAGCGCTCACTCTCGACCTTGTCCAAAGCATCGGCCCCGCTGTTGACGGGCGTTACGGTGTAACCTTTTGCGGTCAGGAACATGATGTGTGGCTTGAGGAGGTCGATTTCATCATCGGCCCAGAGGATGTTGTATTGCATGTTATAGAGAGGTTTTATGAGGTTTTCGGTACGGTCCGTCGCACGGGCGGCGATCGGCTGTCGTCTTTTTACAATTTAGTTTTAACGATAAAAAAGGTGGTCTCGTACTTGACGAGCAGTGAGCGGTTTTATTAAATCATACCAAACAGCTAGAAACCAACAACTAAACGACTAAACCCTTCAACATTTAAATTTTTAAACCTTCAAGCAACCCAACCCTTTCACAAGAATTTCCGCGCCACGAGTTCCATATCATCCGGCGTGTCGATGCCGTGCGAGTCATCAGGTGTGATGACGGCTTGGATCGTGTAGTCGTTTTCGAGCCACCGGAGTTGTTCCAGAGCCTCGGCCCGTTCGAGCGACGACACGGGTAGTTGCGTGATTTGAGCCAGAACATCGGTGCGGTAGGCATAAATGCCGATATGTTTGTAAAAAGTATGGCGGCCCAGCCAGTCCGATTTTTCCACTTCGCGGAGGTAAGGAATGGTTTGGCGACTAAAATACAGGACGTTTCGGCTCGCGCTGAGCAGTACTTTGGGCGTGTTGGGGTTGAAAAGCGTTTCCTGGTCTTCGATTGCTTTCACCAGCGTAGCTAACTGCGTTTGTCCGTTCAGCACGGAAGCCAGGCGGTTGATTTGGGTCGGCTGGATGAAGGGTTCGTCGCCCTGAATGTTGATGACGTAGTCGTACACGCCTTCCAGGTACTGCAAAGCTTCAAAACAGCGATCGGTGCCGCTTTGGTGGTTCCCGGAAGTCATCACGACTTTGCCGCCAAAGGACTGCACATGGTCGAAGATGCGGTCGTCGTCGGTGGCGATAACGACCTGCGACAGCCGCGACGAAAGTTTGGCCTGTTCATAGACGCGCCTGATCATGCTGACGCCGCCGATTTCGGCCAGGGCCTTGGCCGGAAAG
>NZ_JBGSXF010000368.1:0-2610 GCF_041751555.1 Persicitalea sp.
GTGTTGGTTTTCAGTTGGCCCTGGTAGGCGGAGATTCCATAGTCGCTGTCCATGTCGCCTACGCCCGCCTGGTGCTGGTACAGGCCCGTGAGCAGACTCGCGCGGGTCGGGCAGCAGCGGCCGGCGTTGTAGAACTGGGTCATCAGAATGCCTTTCCCTGCGAGTCGATCCAGGTTGGGCGTGGGTATTTCGGAACCCATACAACTCAAATCCGAGTAGCCCATATCATCTGCCATGATGCGGATAATGTTGGGTGGTACGGCATTCCGGCGGTCCGACGCTCGGGGTACGGCCGGGCCGCGTTCGGCATTTAGGTGTTCTGTAAGCACAGCATTGACTCCAGCATCAATTGCCGGGCCTTTTAAGGCCCGAAAGCCAAAGGCAATGAGCGCAATAACAAGCATCAGACTCAAAAGAAATACCGAGAAAAAACTTTTGGTCATTATGTCTATATTTTTTCAATCGAACCCAGCCTCTCCACCCTCAGTTCTTGCAGCAACTGGTAGTTTTCTTTCGAAAGTTTGATTTTCTTTTCGATCAACAAATCCATCAATTTTTGAATTGAAGCCTGGTCGTTGTTCTTGATAATCAGCGTGATTATTTTCTGATTTTGTGCACTGTTGCGGTCGCTGATTTCCGGCAATAGCTTCTCGACCAACTTACTTTGCAGCGGTACCTTTTGTAGTTTGTTCAAGGCCGCTACCTGGGTGTAGTACGAAAGCGAATCGTAGTTCTGCACCAGGAAATCCTGCATTTCTTTCCCGGCGAACAGATTTTCAGGAATCTTCTCGATGGCGTTCTTGGGGAAATACCCTTTGCCATTTCTCACGAGATCAATAATCTCGGGAAGGTTCTGCGCAAACTGCTCATCCGATAGGTTATTGATAAGGTAGTAGTGAGCCGAAGCAGTGTTATACTTGACGATTCTTCCAATCAGGTATTTGTCCAGCCGTCCCTGCGTGTGGCTTCTGATCGAGTCCACGACGGCCCCATTGGCCACGTGCCAAAGCGTGTGGCATGTAAAGAGAGCTCCGTCGATCACCTCGTCCCTGATGGCCTCTATGGTAGCGCCCGAATAGCCATCGACGGCTGCCTCGGCGGTTTCGACGACCAGTTCCTCCGCATTCATTCCCGTAAAAATCAGGTCATGGTTCGTGAGGATGCTTTGCAGCTTGGCGTAATCCGCCAGCGTGAATGGTTTGTGATCGAGCTTAGTGAGCGGGTCGTAGGGCTGCACCTGGTAGTCGATAAACTCGCCAATCAGATTCCAATTAAAGGTGACGTTCACGTTATAGCAAATGCCCTCCTCGCAAACGGGTGCCATGATGTTGGCGGTGTATTTCTCCAATTTATCACCCCAGCGAACCTCACTCACCTCGAAGCTGCCGCCATTTTTCAATGCTATCTCGAAGGCAGATCCGGGCCCACTCAGCAGGTAGGTGAGCAGGCCTGACAATGCCATCGATATAGCAACGACAAGCTTCATTTTACGATTTCCATCAGGGTACCTCCCAGGTTATAATCCTGATCCTGCGGCAGACTGGCATCGCCCACGCCCTCGATCATCATGGCTTCCAGCTTCGGGAAATAGTTTTCGTACAGGCCACGCGGGGTAGTTTTTTGTTCCTTACAAACTGCCGCCGCCATGCCCAGCACTTCGCCCATCATGCCCGTAGTGCGCATGAGCCGGGTAGTACCCAGGGCCACGTGCGACACGCTGATGTCGCGCCCGGCCATCATCAGATTCTCTATATTTTTGGAATACAAACAGCGGAATGGAATAGGGTAAGGGTAAATTTTGATGTGCTTGGCGATGGATTTGAAGGCCGCGCCAGGAAACAGTTTGGAGTTTTCGGGGTCGGGATAGTGCAGGTCGATGGTCCAGGAGGTGGGCGCCGTGCCGTCGGGATACACGCGCTGATCGGTGAGGTCTTGTTCGATAAGAACATAGTCTCCTTTCAAACGCCGTGATTCGCGCTTTCCGGCCACGTAGGCTACCCATTTCAGGTACTCGCGAGCAAATTTCTCCTTGTTGGTCGCGTGGTTTTTGAGGTACGACCAGTTGGAATACACCGCCAGCATTCCGTAATCGCGGATTTGCTCGAAGTCCAGCGTCATGTCAAGGCCCATGCCCGTTTCCCACTCCCAATCGCCCTTGGTGATTTCCTCGGCCTTGGCCTCGTCCCAGGGCAAGCCCCACGCGATGTCGGGGAAGGACACGGGTTGGTCGCTTTTCTCTGAGAACCACTGCACTGACGCACCCATCGTAAGTTTGTCGGCGACTTCGGGAGCCGTTTTCTCACCATAGACGTCGCGGCTTTCGCGCCCGGTCATGTATTCGGCACCCGCCAGGAAACCGATCGTCCCGTCGCCCGTGCAGTCGGCAAAAAGTGGGGCTTCGAAGTACACCTTTTCGCCCGTCTCGATGTTGGTGGCATAGACCTTCTCGATCCTGTTGTTGTTGGTTTCCACCTTATTGGCGTGATGGTTCAAAAAGAGCGAAATGTTGGGTTCGGCCAGCACGGCCTGCATTTTCTTGTCGTCTTCGTAGTATTCCTTAGGCTGCGCGTTGCCGCCTTCCGACGGGCCGATCTCATTGACTAGGTTACC
>NZ_JBGSXF010000369.1:0-6357 GCF_041751555.1 Persicitalea sp.
AATTCCCAATTCGCTTGAAATTCAGAACCTTCTCGTAGAATCCTATTGAGCGGGCCAGATCCTTGACAGTAAGGGCGACGCGAGAAATTATGATCGAAAATTATTTTTGCAATGATGGCAGATGGGCGTGATTCGTCTTGTCTCGAAATACTACCCCATTCATCAAAAGAATGTTTTCCCATGGCATTAATAATACCTGTTCTGTTCCCTACCGACGCAACCTATCAACTGACTCGATACGTAACAGAGAGCATAAACCAAGATAAACCTCCATCATTCATGCGTAAATTATTTCTATTAGCGGCCTTGGCCATGTCAACTTTTACCTACGGGCAATCCTGGACACCTAGTGCCGCCCGTACTGCGTTCACGGCTAAGATGTTTGGTGTGAAAGTAGTCGGTTCTTTCAAAGGGTTCAAAGGGGATATCAATTTTGATCCCGGCAATCTGGCTCAATCGAGTATTGCAGGCAGCGTGGACGCCGCTACCGTCGATACCGATAACTCACTGCGTGACGGTCACCTCCGCGAAAAAGAAGATTTCTTCCAGGTCGAAAAGTACCCCCGCGTAACGCTCAAATCTACCAAAATCGAAAAGTCCGGTTCAGGTTACGTCGGGACGTTCGATTTGACACTAAAAAACGTGACTAAAAGTGTTAGAATTCCTTTTACTTTTCAAGAAAGCGGCTCCACGGCGACGTTGGAAGGTTCAACCAAGTTGGATCGCACTGACTGGAAATTCGGTGGCAACACGCTGGGAATGTCCGACGACGTGAAGATAGATTTGAAGGTAAACTTGAAAAAGTAGAGACGCAGCCGCTTAAAAGCGATCTTTAGTGTCCAGGCTGCGAATCCGCGCCACAGTAAATAAAATCTACCAAAAACAAAAAATCCGCCCCTTAGTAAGGGGCGGATTTCCGTATTCTTAACCTAAACTAATCGTATGAGGATTAGTACCTTTTGCGCTTTCGGGCGCGATGCTTTTAATTCGATTTGACGCGCTGTTGCAGATCGTCGGAACCAGTGTTGCGTTGGCGGGCTCCTTTCACATTTTGGTTGCCAAAGCGGTAGGTAAACGTCAGCCTGACCTGGCGGCTGGCCCAGGTGGAGCGTACCCGCAGGTCGATGTCCTGAAACTGGGCCCTGCCCCGGAATTTGTTCATCCAGAAAATGTCGCTGACATTCAGCCTCAGGGTACCTTTCTTCTCCCAGATACTCTTTTGCAATCCCATATTAATCATGCCTTGCGGATTTGAGACGAAAAAGCCGTAAACGGCTGGGCTGTTGTACCAGCCCGATAATTCTGCTGACCAGTCATTGGCCATTTTGAACTGATTGCTGGCGAACACGTTGTAGTTCAATTGGTTCACATCGTAGAGCGCGTCGCCATAGTAAGTTTTGTAGCGATTATAAGATCCGGTAAGATTGGCTTGCAGCGTCCACCATTTGGTCACCGGAATGGGCACCGACACAGTCAGGTTTATATTATCCTGGTTGTCCAGGTTTTCCGTAGTGACAAAGGTCTTGTTTTCGGATGCGATTTGGCGCGGTACTTCATTGGCGATCAAATCGCTGATACGGCTGTACGAGATACTCGTATTGAGGAAATCTTTATAAACATGCGTCAACTGTAAAGCATGGGTGTATTGAGGACGCAGATTGGGATTGCCACGCTGGAAAGTAAATGGATCGAGGTAAAACTCAAAAGGGTTCAGCGACTGGTAATCTGGGCGGTCGATTCGACGGCTGTACGAGAGGTTCAGCACGTTACTACTATCCAGTTGGCGGGACAGAAAAACGCTTGGAAAAAGATTGATGTAGTTACGGTCACGAACGTCATTCAAAGTCACCGAGTTGCCGACCGAATGTGTGTGTTCCAGTCGAAAACCCAACTGGTAGGAAGTTTTCTCGCCTAGTTTGCCGCCGTAATTGACGTAAGCCGCATTGATATTCTCCGTGTACTTGAAGCGGTTGGTCCGTGTCGGGTCGATTTGCCAAACATCCACTTTTACCTCAAAAGTCAAGTTGTTGTCCGAAGTCACATAGCTGCTCTTCAGACCAGTCTCGAACTTTCCTTTCCCGATCGTTTGTGCGTAATCCAATTTGATTACCCCGATGTTTATGGTCGAGGGCATATCGTTGCGCACCAGTTCGGGAGAACCATCGGGAAGCCCGTTTGGCTTAAAGTAATTGGTGTTAAGCTGGTTGAAGCTCTGTCCACCATAGCGAACATAGTCGGCGTCAAAGGTAAGCTCCTTGCCTTTGTCATCAAACTTGTGTTTTACATTCAGGTTCCCGGTCAGGTTGTTCATTTTCTGCCCACTACTCGCTTCGGTCAAGAAAGAGCGGATAAGCTTAGAGTTGCCATCCAGAATTTGAGTATTGTTGACACCTTCGGGCTGCGACCAGTCGTTGGAGAAAGCCGAGGCCAGCACACCCACGGTAGTTTTGTCGTTCAGGCTGTAATCCATGCCGGCGCGAAAGCTGTAATTCCGGTAGTTGGAACGCCGTTCGCTTTCCTGGTCGAAAATCGTGACTTTTCCCTCAAAAGGAATTGTCCGGTAAATGTTGTTTGTGTTGACGTTGCCGCCCGTGTAAACACTACTGTTGCCGAAAATATTGATTTTGCCCTGACGGTGGTTGAGCGCCAGCGAACCATTGGTGCGACCCACCGACAGATCGGGCATATACCCTCCGCCAAAGGTGACGGATCCGTTGGTACCGTAGTTCTTATTTTTCTTGAAAACAATGTTGATGATGCCAGAATTACCCGCCGCGTCATACTTGGCAGAAGGATTCGTGATCAGTTCTATTTTCTCAATGTTGTCGCTGGGCGTATTGCGCAACAGGTTCATCAGTTCAGTTTGGGAGAGGTAGCTGCGCTTGCCGTCGATCTGCACAAGTACCCCGTTTTTGCCGCGCAGTTTCAAAGCGTCGTTCTGCTGATCCACCACTACGCCCGGCGATCTTTCCAGAATTTCGAGGGCGGTGGCTCCGGCGGAAACGATGCTGTTCTCGACATTCACGACCGTGCGGTCGATTTGCTGCTCAATGAAAGGCTTTTGGGCTACCACTTTCACTTCGTTCAAAAGTTCCACACTGTTTGTGAGCGTAACCGGTGAAAGCTTGACTTCGGCATTGGCTACCGTGAAAACAGGGCTGTGTACTTTTTGGTAGCCTACCATCGAGACAAGCGTAAAATAACGCCCCGCTTCGACTGTCTCGAAGGCGAACTTCCCGTCGGTGTCGGAAGTCATGCCTTTGGCGAGAGTAGAATCTTTGGCTTTAAGTAAGAGTACGTTGACATAGGGAAACGCGACGTTTTTTTCGTCCAGCACGGAGCCGGAAACTGAACCGCGTTGCGTATTCTGGGCGCATAGTGGCGCTGATACCAGTAGCAGAGCTACCAGTTTGGTAAAAAATTTCATGGCTAATAGTAGTTAAAGTTCCCACCAGAAAATCCGCGTGCGCATCGTGGTTTCGTGGCGTTTCGATGGGTCAAAGGTAGGTACTGTGCATTGCATAGAACCTTTTTATACACAAGTGGCTGTGAGATGGGATAAACGGAAGCAAATCTCAACACACCCGCGTTGCCTTACCTACTAATGGATGCGAAGCCAAGCCGGAAAGTTGCACGAAGCGAGAAAATTATTAAAATTTCTACTCAAGAAATGTAATAACCTCATTTTACAAAAAGAACTAACTCACCAGGATTGGCACTTCTTCATATTTTGGGAATCAAATGAGTTGGCTATGAGTTCTCTACATGTTGACTAGCTGATATTTGCATGGGACTACTGAAAATTAGTAATTTTATGCTCCTATAATATTCCTGCCCTATTTGATGAAATCCATTTCCTTACTTGTTGCCTTTTGTTTGGTCATAGTCTGTGCTTCCTGCGGCCCCGACTTGCCCGATGATGTACAGGAAGCCTACAATCTGCTGCCCGGAGAACTGGATTTCAACTACGACGTCAAACCAATCCTCTCCGATAAATGCTTTGCCTGCCACGGGCCGGACGCCAAAAAACGCAAGGCCGACCTGCGGCTGGACATCGCCGAGGAAGCGTACCGCGCTTTGGGCAAAAGCGGCGACTACCATGCGATAGTCCCCGGAAATACGAGCAAAAGCACGGCGGTCAGCCGCATTCTTTCCCACGATCCCGAAATGGTTATGCCCACGCCGGAATCGCACCTTTCGCTGACGGTGGCCGAAAAAGCGACGCTCATCAAGTGGATCGAGGATGGAGCGGAATACCAGCCGCACTGGTCGTTCATCAAACCCGAAAAGCGCGACGCGCCGGACGTCAAGGATGAGAATTGGGTCAAAAACTCTATCGATAACTACGTTCTGCAAAAGCTGGAAGCCAAAGGCATTGCTCCCACCGAACGCGCCAGCAAGGAAACGCTGATTCGCCGCGCCAGCTTCGACCTGCGTGGCTTGCCGCCGACTTTGGCCGAAATCGACCGCTTCGTAGCCGACCAATCGCCCAACGCCTACGAGAAAATGCTCGACCAGTTCCTGGCTTCACCCGCTTATGGTGAGCGCATGGCGACCGACTGGCTGGACGTGGCCCGCTATACCGACAGCGACGGCTACCTCGACGACAAGCACCGCGACGTCAGCCCGTGGCGGGACTGGGTCATTCAGGCTTTCAACAAGAACATGAGTTATCAGCAATTTGTCACCTGGCAACTGGCGGGCGATTTGGTCAAGCACAAAAACAAGGAAAGTGTCCTGGCGACGACCTTCAACCGCCTACACCGCAAGAATTCGGAGGCGGGGATTATCTACGAAGAGTATCGGGTCGATTACGTGGCGGATCGCGCCAATACGCTGGGCAAAGCCTTCCTGGGTCTGACGGTGGAGTGCGCCCGCTGCCACGACCATAAGTATGACCCGATCAGCCAGAAAGACTACTACCGGATGTTTGGCTTCTTCAACAGCACCAACGAAATCGGCACGGCGGTCTATGGCCCCGACCAAACGCCCGGCCCCTCGCTGCTATTGACCGACAAAAAGAACGAATCGGTCATTGATTTTATTAAAACCAAAATCGCGGACACCGAGCAAAACCTGAACCGGATTCAAAAGGTAGTTTCGGTGCAAAAGGACGCCAAAGAAGTGCTGGCCGATTTGAGCAAAGGTTTAGCACAAAGTACCGTCGCGTACTATTCTTTCGATAAAATGACGCCCGTCAAGGACAAAATTTTCAAGACAGACGAGGCAAATCATCCGGCGAATACGCTGGAAATCAAAGAACCATTATTCAAACCGGGAAGGCGGGGCAACGCGCTTTTTATCAACGAGTTTACGACTGCCGCCTTGCCGAATAAATTAGGTTGGCACGAACACACCGTACCCTTCTCCACGAGTCTTTCCGTTTTTCCCGATACGTTTTACAAAGACGTCAGTGTATTTGTCCACGCCGAAGACGATCGCTTGGGTTTGAAAGGATATTCTTTGTTGCTGAAAGACAATAAACTGCGCTTCGTGATTGCCCACTCCTGGCCGCAAAATGCCATCGAATTAGTGGCCAAACGACCTTTGCCGATCAGGAAATGGTCGGACGTCAGCATCACTTACGACGGCTCGGGTCGCGCCGATGGCGTACACATTTACGTCAACGGATTGCCCATTGCAGTCGATGTGTTGGGGAAAGCAGTGTACAAATCCATTCTGTTCGAGCCGGACATCCACACCTACGGCTTCCGGGGTTTCCAATTGGGCGTGGTAGGCAAGATTATCACTTTCGAAAACGGCGGTATCGACGAGTTGCGGCTGTTCGATAAGGAAATGTCGGCTTTGGAAATTCTGCACTTGTATAGTGCGAAGGCGAGTACCAAAGGGATTTCCCTGAAACCTTCCCTTGTCAACGAACACTACGCTCTGCAACGAAAAATCGCCGACCCAAACTACGCTGAGTTGAGAATTTGGCGCGACAGCTTGACCAATGTCCTCGACCGCATCCCGGAAATCATGGTCATGGGCGACTTACCCAAACCGCGCAAAACCTTTGTGCTGAATCGTGGGGTGTACGACAGTCCGACGGACGAAGTACAGCCCGCCGCCCTGAAATCGGTGCTACCTTATACCGACAAATATCCCAAAAACCGCCTGGGCCTCACCCAATGGCTTTTTGATAAAGAAAACCCATTGACCGCCCGAGTAATTGTCAACCGGATCTGGGCCATGCATTTCGGCCAGGGTATTGTCAAAACGCCGGACGATTTTGGCAATCAGGGTGCTTTGCCCATCAATCCCGGACTGTTGGATTACCTGGCAACGTCGTTCGTGGAGTCGGGCTGGGACATGAAGCAATTGCACAGGCAGATCATGCTGTCGGCTACCTACCAG
>NZ_JBGSXF010000370.1:0-1980 GCF_041751555.1 Persicitalea sp.
AAGCTCAACGGCGAGAAAGACGACAACATTAGGGCCGGATAAGACCCCGCCACCAGCGAAAGGCCCACAATGACCGCGCCGACGCTGGCCAGCACCGGTAGGCTGAACAAACTACCGAAAGCAATTTCCTTTTCGGCGATAGAATTGAACAGCGGCAGAAGCCCGAACAGCACCGCAAAACCCAACAACACCGCCGCCGCAACCATAATGAACGCCTCGACGTAAAACCGCGCCACCAAAGTACCCTGCGTCGCGCCGACTACCTTGTTGATTCCCACTTCCTTCCGCCGCTTTTGCGACTGCGCCGTTGCCAGGTTCATGTAGTTGATGCAGGCGATGAGTAAAATGCCCAGCGCCAGGGCAATGAGAATGTTGACCTGCTGAATGTCTCCGATGCGCGTCGTGCTGGAATTGGAAATATGGGTAGAATGCAAGTGAACGTACGCCAAAGGCTGTAGCCAGAATCGGAACCACTGTTTGTCTTTTTCCACGTTAGCATCAAGTACCTGATTGATTTTACCCTCCACCTTTTTCATCGAAGCGTTTGGCTCGAGCAGGAAATAGGTTTCGTAGCTGGCATTGCTCCAATGCTGTCCTTCGTTGGCCCACTTGACCGTGGAGAATGAACCAATGAGGTCGGGATCGAGGGTAGAGTTTTGCGGGAAATCCTGGTAAACGGCGCTTACCGTTACGTCGTAATCGTGATCCACGTTGAGAACTTTACCTATCGGGTCGGCGTCACCGAAGTACTTACGGGCCGTACTTTGGCTCAGCATAATTTTATTCGGGCCGTCGAGAGCCGTTTTCGGATTGCCGGACACCAGCGGCAGGTCGAAAATATCGAACAAGCCGGCATCCGACCAGTACAGTTTCCGCTCGGCGAACTTATCCTGCCCGCTGCTCACGAAACCCGTTTTTCCAAAATTGTGGTAGAGCAGCCGAGCGTACGACTTGATCTCTGGAATCTCTGCTGCCATGTCCGGCCCGATATTGTTCGGTACCGATGCCCACTCATTGCTCTCTCCGCCGAAGGTTGCCGTCAGCCCCACGCGGTAGATATCCTCGGCGTGCTGATTGTATTTGTCAAAGGACAGTTCCTCTTTGGAATACAAAAAGAGGTAGAGGAAAATGGCAACGCCAACCGACAGGCCAAGCAAATTCAGGGTCGAGAACAAGCCGTTTTTCAGCAAGTTCCGCCAGGCGATTTTGAAGTGGGATTGGAGCATAGCTGGGAAGGGGAATGGAGATGGAAGGAGAGAATTTCTTTCAATCGAACCATATTTATCACCAAAAAGCCATACCAAATTTAACCCCCTTTGATAATCAGTTTTTTATCTAGAAAGTAAATAAAAAACTGTCCGAAATCGGACAGTTTTTTTCAAAATCGAACAGCGAATCAGACTTGGCTACAATAATTTTCATCCCAAATTTCTCCTGATTCTTGGCTTACTTCCTGGGCAAAACCGTAACGCTGACAATCTTCCACTCGTTATTCACCCGTTCGAGGTAGCGTTCCTCCACGCTGTCGCGGGTCGTGCCGTCGGCATATTGGTTGTGCTGGTCGAAGACCACAAAGGCCGCGTTGCCGTTGACCCGGATGAGCCAGTTGTCGCGCGTGGCGGTCTCCTGGCTTGGTTTAGGATTTTGGGCAGCAGCTTTCTCCACCGTCTTACGCCATTCGTCGCCCGTCATTTTTGTGACCTTACCTTCCCGGTCAGTTGACACCCGCGACACGTAAGGCGCGGTTGACCAATAGTTAAGATACGTTTTGAGGTCGCGGGCGTACATGGAAGTGGTCAAGCCTTCGATGACTTTTTTGATGGCGGCTTCGTCTTTGGCAGAAGCTCCTTGTTGCGCAACGGCATTCTGAGTAAAAGCCACTACGCTGCCCAGCAGCAGGGCGACGGTAAAGAGTTTTGTTTTCATGAAAAAATGGTTTAGAATTTTGTGGAAAATCAAACAACGGCGTTGAACGCCTCC
>NZ_JBGSXF010000371.1:0-9170 GCF_041751555.1 Persicitalea sp.
AACCGACGAATGGTTTTATCTGAAATAAATTATGACTGACTTTTTCAATATTGACGAACTACTTAGCAAAGAAAATCGACTGATCAGAGAATCGGTGGCCGAATTTACGGATACCGAGATAAAACCAATTATCGACTCTTACGCCCAACGGGCTGCCTTTCCGGCGTACCTGGTGCCGCGCTTTGGTGAGTTGGGTATTTTGGGTGTGACGCTGCCCGATCAATATGGTGGTACTGGGGCAGATTACATCAGCTACGGATTGGTCTGTCAGGAGATCGAACGCGGCGATTCGGGTATGCGTTCGACGCTATCGGTACAAAACTCGCTGGTGATCTGGCCAATTTATACATTTGGAACCGAAGCGCAGAAAGAAAAGTATCTGCCAAAACTAGCTTCGGGCGAGTATTTGGGTTGCTTTGGCCTGACCGAACCAGACCATGGCTCTAATCCGGCAGGGATGCAGTCGCGCCTGATAGAAACTGAGGGAGATCTAATATTAAATGGATCCAAAACATGGATTTCTAACGCGCCTTTGGCCGACGTGGCGGTTGTCTGGGCACGAAATCCGGCCGGAAGGGTACAGGGGATTATCCTCGAACGCGGAATGGAAGGCTTTACAACGCCCGTAATTGCCAATAAATGGTCGCTACGAGCAAGTGCTACAGGTGAGCTGGTATTCGACAACGTAAAAGTACCCGAGGAAAATCTACTTCCCGACGCCCTGGGCGTAGGAGCCGCGCTGCAGTGTCTCGATAATGCCCGCTACGGAATCGCCTGGGGAGCCATTGGTGCGGCTATCGACTGCTACGAAACGGCGGTGGAGTACGCCGCTCAGCGCATTCAATTCGACAAGCCCATTGCCGCTTTTCAACTCACACAGAAGAAATTAGCTGAGATGCTCACCGAAATCACCAAAGCACAACTTGTTGTCTGGAGGTTGGGAGTGTTGAAAAATGAAGGTAGAGCCACTTCGGCCCAGATTTCTCTAGCCAAACGCAGCAACGTGGCGATGGCACTTAATGTAGCTCGAGAAGCGCGGCAAATTTTGGGTGGCAACGGCATTTCGGGCGACTACCCCATCATGCGACATTTGATGAACCTCGAATCGGTCGTGACTTACGAGGGTACTCACGACATTCATTTGTTGATCCTCGGAGCTGAAATTACGGGAATTCCGGCATTCAAAGGCTGACAGAGTGAGCCTTTTGGGACATAAGCGTGGCGATGCTCTTTTTTAAATCCTCGTACTTCTGCCTTCTTTGTAAAACGGTGGGCGCGGCCATGCGCTCTTTGCAATCGAAAAGCGCACAGCGCTCACAGGTTTCATTTACCAGCCGTGACCGAATGGCTGGATCAGCAAGAAAGCCGATTACTTTCCGGGAATCTTCGTTCAGGTAGATGCCCATTGACACGCTCACGTTCTGGTTGGGGGAACTGGACACTGATTTGGCTAAACTGATCATCAAGTACTCCTCACCACTATCAACGTACTTGGAGATTTGGGCCTTGCAAATTGTTTCATTGAAATTCCGGCCGAGGTTACGCTCGGCTAAATCTTGTAGAATCGTAAGTGACAGCCAGCGTCGGCAGTAATATTCGTCTTTAACGGTGTGTGGGATGTGCTTACGAGCTATGTGCATCTCCTTCGTAAGGTCGAATTGATTCTGACCCGCAAAGTTGTTAAAACGTAAAAAGAACAACTGATTGACACCGAAATGCTTGGGCATGACATTGCTGATGCGATAGCAGAAGGACTCGGGTGTGGTGTTGAAGTCATCAATCATTTTTAACAACCGATTAGGCTGCCAGGTTTTCAGAGCAAGAAATTCCTGCAACCGGGGCAAGAGAAGTGACCGTCTAACAATGATGGCGCTGGCGAAGTAGGATGCTTTAAAATTGTTGAGAAGATGTTCAAACGAATCGGCTTCCAGCACGGCGGTAGTGTAAAGCCGATTTTTTAGATTTAAATATCGGTATCCAATCTCTCGTCCGTAAATAAATGATTTTTGTACCGAAGACAGAGTGCTGTTGACCAGAAGTCGGGGCGAGTCGGTATGAGGTATCGTCAGAGAGCGCACCGCATTCAATTCGGGGTGGAGTCGTTTGTCAAGCTGCTCTATTTCGTATCCGTAGTTTTGCTTTAAAATATTTTCTAAAAACTCCTCGTTGAGGATATCATACTGTGGTAGTTTCCGGTCGGCTAAAAATTGCTCGGCGGCATTTTCGATTTCCTCAAAATAATTGTCGTGCATTTCCTGATAGGTACGTAAAGCAGAGAAATAGAACTTTTCTGCCGATACATTGTAATTGCGCGAAATCTCTATGAGTGTCCCAATGAAGGCACTAACCTTGGTTGGCGCGTCGGAGAGCATTTCCAAAAGACTCGATTGGTCGATCCCAAAGAGGTCGAGGGGCAACTCGGTGAGGATGTTAGAGCTGAGAAGTTCCGAAATCGGTTCCAGGCGCTTACTGAGTTTTAACGAAACCAGGGATTCGTAGTCAGTACCGAGGGCAGCGGCCAGTGCAATAATTTTGTCCGACTTTGGGTATTTTTTTCCTTTCTCAATCTCGTTGATGTAGGAAACGGACAATCCGGATTTTTGAGACAGATCGTTGAGCGACAGAGTCTGATCCAGCCTAAGTTCCTTCACTTTTAGCCCGAAAACTAGTTTGACGTTGTCAGAGTTGATTGCCACGGAATGGTTCGAGGTTATGTTACGTCTAAAAGTAGCAAAATATCCAACATCCTGTAAGGGAAAAAGATAGGGCCAGGGAAACCCTGGCCCTATTTCATTCAATAAGTTGTCAATTTCACTAATCAGCTAAACCAAAGGCCTCGCGTACGGCACCATAGTTTTCATAGTCCACCTCGGCGTTGAGCCTCCCATTAGATGCGGGAACAATCACTACCCTAATGCTCTGAAATTTCCTGATTTTTGTTTTTTCAACAGCTTCCAGTACTACCACACTCAAGGTTAGTTTATCCACTTGATAAAGAAAAGTGTAATTGGTCACTTCTTCGCCAAAGAATACGATTCCTGGCAAAGGAAACCAGAATCCACCGCTTTTAGCATATACTAGAATTACCCCCTTTTCAATTGCTTTAGCATTTTCCTGAGTCAAGGTGAATCCGAAGCCCAAGGTGCCATCGGCGTCGGTAGAAGCAGTGTCCCGCGTAAATTGCAAAGCGGCGCTTCCTCCACCAGTGCCGGGTGCTCCAGGCTCACCCTTCTCTCCTTTGAGTCCAGCCACCCCCTGCTCGCCTTGAGGACCGGCGGGGCCAACATCACCTTTCAGCTTGTCACAGGAGTATAAAAAGGGCAAGCTGCCCATCAGAAAGACAAAAAGTAATTTGCGCATCATGAATTTAATTTTTGATTGAATATTGATTTTCACAACAAATATTTTCCAATATAGGAAAATACAGTCTTGAAGTCGATAAAATAAATGGAAAACATTTGCGGCTTTGTTAGTGGCTAAAAGTAAAAACCCTGTTCCATTAATAGGAAACAGGGTTTTTGCAGAGAGGAAGAGATTCGAACTCTCGAAGCCGTTACCGACTTACACGCTTTCCAGGCGTGCCCCTTCAACCACTCGGGCACCTCTCTAAACTGTGAAGCGGGTGCAAAGCTACTAGAAAAGCGCGTTTTTTCAAATCAAAGGCTCATTTCACCGCGTAACGGTTCGGATAGCCAGGTTCGTTGCTGCGCCGGGTCATCGGTTCGACCCAGTACGTACATCATCTTGGTGATGGCGGATTCGGCCGTGATGTCCGAACCGCTGATAACTCCGACATCCTTCAAGAATTTGCTGGTTTGGTATTGACCCTGCGTCACGCGACCTCCATCACATTGCGAAACATTAAAGATTAGTAGGTTGCGGTCTATGGCATCTCTGATCTCAGCCAAAAACCAGTCCATCGTAGGCGCATTTCCAGCACCAAAAGTTTCAAGTACCACACCTCTCAATCCCGAGACCTTTAGCACCGCGTGAACTACCTCGCGGCTAATGCCGGGGAATATTTTAAGGTAGGTTACGTTAGGATTCAACTTCTCGTGGAGATGTAGTTTGATCCCCGGCCTGTATGTCTCCAAGTAAGGCAAATCGTAGTAGATGCTAACTCCAGCGCGGGCCAAGATCGGGTAGTTTTCGGATTTGAAGGCATTAAAATCCGAGCTTTCATTTTTCTTGGCGCGATTGCCCCTCAGAAGTACCGAATTGAAGTAAATACAAACTTCCGAAACGATCGGCTGACCCGCCAAATTGGTAGCGGCAGCAATTTCCAGGGCGGTAAGGAAGTTTTCACGCGCATCGGAACGGGCAATCCCAATAGGAAGTTGGGCCCCGGTCAGAATGACGGCTTTGTTTAATCCTTCCAGCAAAAAGCTGAGCGCTGATGCGGTGTAAGCCATCGTGTCGGTGCCATGCAGAATCACGAAACTGTCGTATTGCGCATAGTTTTCATTTACAATGCGGGCGATCTCGATCCACAGCTCAGGGGTCATGTTTGAAGAATCGATCGGTTCGGACAGAGGCAGAAAAGTAATCTCAAAATCAAATCGATTAACCTCCGGCACCTGCTCAAGAATTTGCTCAAAATCGAAAGGCACCAACTGCCGCCCTACACTTTCGTAAACCATACCAAGCGTACCACCCGTGTAAATTACCAGCACCGAAGCCCGTGGCGGCTTGGGAGATATCGGGTTTATCCTTACAGTCTTGTATTTAGATGAAGTGTTGACGGTAGACAATTGCAACTGGCTTTTTAAACTATAAATCTTAGGTACTTATGTC
This sequence comes from Persicitalea sp., assembly GCF_041751555.1. Classification (NCBI taxonomy): domain Bacteria; kingdom Pseudomonadati; phylum Bacteroidota; class Cytophagia; order Cytophagales; family Spirosomataceae; genus Persicitalea; species Persicitalea sp. The sequence continues at coordinate 4,795 of NZ_JBGSXF010000371.1, forward strand.
CTATCGTATGTCCTGGTCATCGATTCCGCACTTTGTGTAGTTGCGGCGAGGACTTCTTCACGAGAAATCTGTTTGATGTCAGCAACACGCTGCGCTACCAATTCAAGATAAGAAGGCTCATTCCGCTTGCCACGGTATGGGGTAGGGGCTAGGTAGGGACTATCGGTTTCAAGTACTAGATGTTCCAATCCAATATGCGGTAGCACTTTATCAAGCCCACCATTTTTAAAAGTGGCAACGCCGCCAATACCGAGCTTGAAACCCAATTCAATTGCCTTGTTGGCTTCTTCAAGGTTTCCGACAAAGCAGTGAAAAATTCCCATAAGCCTGGGATCGGCGATTTTTTCTATCAAAGCCACCGTCTCCCAAAAGGCCTCGCGACTATGAATGTCGATCCAAAGATTGTGTTCCAATGCCAACTGGCATTGAAATAAAAACGCTTCTTCCTGCTGGGCGCGAAAAGATTTGTCCCAATAAAGATCCATCCCTATTTCTCCAATGGCCAGGAATTCCTTTTTGCCCAGCCATTCTTCCACGATTTGTAGTTCTTTCTCAAATCCCTCTTTCACATAGCAGGGGTGTAAACCCATCATCGGCAGGCAACGCTTGGGGTGTTCGTCGGCGAGCTGCATCATGCCGGGAATTGCCGCATGGTTGCAGTTGGGCATCCAAATCTGCTTAATGCCTGACTCCCAGGCTCGTTGTAACATTGCGTCGCGGTCGTCGGCAAATTTTTCGTCGTAAATGTGGGCGTGGGTTTCGATCAAAATTTAATGGTTAAGAATTGGCCGTCTGGTAGTTTAGTGTTCTTGGTTCAGATAATTTATTATTCATACACCCTTCCTTTCCAAGTGGTTGAGGTAGGGCGCAGATAATTAATTAGCATTAAAGTGTTGTTGAGGTTAAAGTAAAACCAGAACAATGGCAGGTACTTTAACAAGTCTTTTTGTTTCAAGATAATAAGCCCGATGAACCCTACTAGCAGCACTAAAAAATAATGGAGTAAGGCTAAGCATAATGACCAAAGGGGCGCAAAGAATAGTAATATCAGTAAGGAGGGGATGAACACAGCCGAGGCAAAAAAACTCAGTTTTATTTGCCAGGGAGCCTGCATCGCTCCTTTGACCCAACGCTTCCGCTGAATGAGGAGTTCGGAAAGGGTGTGCGTGGGCTGGGAAAGGGAAATGATACCAGGCTGAAAGCCCTGAACAAAACTGTACCCTTGTCCGATAATAGCCACAAAAAGTGCGAAGTCCTCCACAATCGAAAAGCCGATACCCTCATAGCCACCAACAGCCCGGTAGGCTTCGCTTGTTACCGCCATGTTATTCCCCATACCCGTAAAGGGTACTTCAAAGCGAGAAAAAAAGCGCATGGCCGTCAATGAAAAGAGCCATTCGAGCGACTGCATAGCGGAGAATAATCCCGTTCGTGTCATTCGAGTTACGCCAACGACTACCCCAGTATTTTTATTAAATAAACCCAGCATTTCCGATAGCCAGGTCGGGGCAACGGCGATGTCTGCATCGCAATAGAAGAAGTACTCCCCTTTGGCATAATGAGACAGTTGGGCAAGAACGTTGGCTTTGCCTTTCAAACCGGCGGTTTGGTGGTGGATTAAATGGTAGTTGTAGTTAGGTTTATTGCCGATAAAGTTCAAGATCATTTCTTCGGTTTGGTCAGAAGAATGATCGTTGCCAATAAGTACTTCGTACTCTGGCTTTGGAAAGTCTAAATTATCAAGAGCTTCCAGACAGCGCACTACATTATTTTCTTCGTTTCTAGCGGCTACGAGGATGCTGACTTTGATCGTGTTAAATTCTTCTCCCATAATTTTCTGGCTTACCTATTAGACGCGATGAATCGTGTCTCTACAAACCGCTCATGGGTAGGGCGCGGAAGGAATAACCTTGATTTTTGAAATGTTTCAATGCGCGAGGTAGTGCGTATTCCATGTTTTTTCGGGCTTTCAAACTATCGTGAAACAAAATGATTGATCCTGGTCTGCCGTATTGAATAGTTTTCTTTAAGCATATTTCAGGACTGATTTTTTGTGAAAAGTCCCCGGTCAATACATCCCACATAACAATGGTTTTTCCAGGTAGTAAATGCTTGGCTTGTGATTTTTTAATTCGTCCGTAAGGCGGGCGAAATAGACTAGTGGGTATTTTTAGCTGTTCGGCGCACTTCTGAATATTTGACAAGTAAGTACCGTCCTCAGTGTCCCATCCGTTCAAGTGGTTAAAGGTGTGGTTACCAACGGAATGACCCTGAGTTTTTATTAACTCAAATATAGTAGGATGCTTGCGTACATTGTCACCAATACAGAAAAAAGTGGCTGAGGCATTATAATCGGCCAGCGTATCTAGTACAAATTCAGTGACTTCTGAAATGGGACCGTCATCGAAGGTCAGGTAGATTGTTTTCTCATCCGCAGGCATTCTCCACAAAAAGTTATGGTAGTATGCCCTCACTAGCGCGGGTGATTTATGTAAAAAAAGATTTAGCAAGAATATTGTATATGTCAGTTTATATAAATGATCTACCTCAGCGTTCTGCCTTTCCAAATGTACTTGGGCTGTTGGGCAGCTAGTCCAAAAAGTGATACGTAGAAGGGATAAATTACCTGCACTACCGGTATATAGATTATGGATCTGCTTTTTCTTAAAAAACTAAGGATAGAACCAATTAAAATCCACTCAGGAAGCCATTTGACCGCGAACAATAACAGAATGTATTGCCAGGAAACTAGTTCTGTGAAGCCTAAAATCAAGCCAGCAATCAGCGCTGCGTTGCAAATGAAAATATAAATGGCCAACGCTGTACTCACCGGATTTTTGTAATGCTTCCACTTGCTGGCCCAGCGTTTGCGTTGTTGAAAAAAATCTTTCCAGCTCGAATGAGACGTGGTTTGTACAATGGCCCGTCGGTCTTTTATGAAGTGAATTTTTCCAGGATAGCGTTCTGCAATCTTATGCATCAGAAACTCGTCGTCACCCGAGGCCAGGTGTTCGTTACCAGTAAAGCCACCTACTTCCTCAAAGGTTTTCTTCTCGTATGCCAAATTCGCCCCATTGCACATAGATGGCGATCCGGCAGAAATAGACGCTGCTCCGCTACCGATTAAGCTCGAGAATTCGACAGTTTGCAGGTGGTCGGTCAAAGTAGTTTCCGTCGTGAATGTAACGGGGCCGCTGATTAGTTTGGCTCCAGTTGCTCGGTAAGTTTCTGCAATACTTATGAGCCAATCTGGGCCGACGCGGCAATCTCCGTCGGTCGTCACGATGAGCTCTCCTGTGGCACGTCGTAAGGCTGTTTCTATGGCCCGTTTCTTGGGAGAAGCAGTTCTAATGTCCTGATCTAGTTCAATAACGGTCAGAGCAAGCTGACTGTTCTTTTTAAATGTTTTCAACACATAGGGCGTATTGTCAGTAGACCCATCGTCGGCGACAATGACTTCAAATAAATTCTGTTCGTGTGTCTGTTGAGCCAAATCCGAAAGCAACTCACCAATATGGGAGGCTTCATTCCTGACCGGGATGATTACCGTTATTCTGGTGGTTGGTGAGTTCTCCAGCGAGCGCGAGGCAGGGATGTTTTGCCAGTAAAGCCAGAGTGCTAGAGTAAACAAAGCATAAGTACTTGTTAGGATTATCAACAGAAGCGCTACAAGTGGTAAAGTACTATGCATAACGCGCGCTCCACTTGAATTTCCAGATATAATAAACTCCCACTAAAAGGGGAGCCAAGATATTGATGAGCCAGATCAGAAAGGTTGCCGCCATGATTTTTTCGGGAGACAAGTGGTAGGGAGCAAAAACGAAGAGCGCAGTAAATTCCCGAATGCCCAGATCACCAATCGCATTAATGGCAGGCAGCAAGGTTTTGACCAGATAGATCAGCCCAACGCAACTTACTGTTTCCAGACTAGAAATGGACAACTCGAAGAGGGATAAGGTCAGCGTAAACTGAGCCACAAAAACCACATAGCGCGTTAGGCCAATGCCAAATGCCTTTGATAATTCAAAATCTGAGTATTGACGCACCACCGCCAGATTTTTCTTCATTTTCTTCGCCCAGGCACGCTTGCTTTGCCAGTTTAACAGTTGTTGGCGAAACTTGCCCATCATCAATCCTCCAACCAGGATTATGCAGAGTGAAACATTGATTGTTAGGGAAATTTCATTGGAAAAGCTTAGGGTAGTTCCTGACCAAAACCAGCAAATGGTTCCGCCCAAGATAGAAACGTAAAATTGGATGCCGTTGGAGACAATTGCCGCTCCCAGTGTTCGGAGGCGTAACTTGGAGCGTAGCGAAGTGATGCGGCCTACCGTGTCGCCCAGTTGGGCGGGAACAGCTACGCCTACCGCCAAACC
>NZ_JBGSXF010000372.1:0-1924 GCF_041751555.1 Persicitalea sp.
AGGAATTTGGTGCTTTTGTCAGTCATTATTGATTGATGGAAATTTGAAAAAAATTAAGGACGCTATCCGCCACCATAAATGTTCAGTTTGTGATTTTGCAGCCTTGGGCCCCGAAAATCAGATGAAAGTAGGGGCCAACGGGAATATAGCTGTCCAGGATGAAAGGTATTTGCGGCTGCAAGTTAGGCAGTTCCTTTTAATGGCTGATACGGTTTTGAGTCAAATTACCCAAACAACCGCTCCTGTCAATAAATAACCGCCTGACTTTTTGCGTTGAACAAGAAACCAATCTCTTGCCGTAAATTATTTTAGAAAGTATAAATTTGCAGCGTGAAATAACCGACGTGCTGGTACGATCCACCCATTGTAAAGTACCAAGGCAGAAACCTCTCAGAGCTATGAAACTAACCCAAATCGACCGCCGCACGGGCCTGACCCGCGAGGAATTCATTGAAAACTACCTCAAACCACGTCGCCCGGTAGTTTTTACCGATCTCATCAAAGACTGGCCTGCCACCCAAAAATGGACCTTCGACTGGTTCCGCGAAAACCACGGTGACCTGGAAGTACCATTGGTGGACAACCACATCCACGATCCTGAAAAGTACTTTCAGAACGCCGCCACCATGCCTTTCGGCGAGTATTTATCTTTGATCGAAAAAGGCCCGACGGATCTCAGGATTTTCCTCTTCGATATTTTTAAGAAAATTCCCGAACTCAACGCCGACGTGCAATTCCCGACGATCATGGACGGATTTGTCAAGAGCTATAAGTTCATGTTTTTCGGGGGCCAGAATTCGGAGGTTAACCTGCACTACGACATGGATTGCTCCCACGTCTTCCTCTCGCAGTTCCAGACCCGCAAGAAAATAATCCTCTTCCCGCCTTCGGAAAGTACCCGACTCTACCAGCACCCTTTCACGGTGATGAGCCACGTCCACCCGCTGCACCCCGATTTGAAGCGCTTCCCGGCTTTCGACCAGGCCCAGGGTTACGAGACTGTCCTCGGCCACGGCGAAACGGTATTCATTCCCTCGCTGTGGTGGCACTACATCAAGTACGTCGATGGTGGTTTTGGTCTTTCGCTTCGCGCCAACGACTCAGTATTTACCCTGTTGAAAGGCGGCATGAATCTGGCTCGCCACACGGTAGTTGACAAGGGTATGAACTCGCTGCTCGGCCCTCGCTGGAAGGAGTGGAAGGAAAATAAGGCAATCGAGAGGGCGAGGACGATGATGGCTTAAAACTCCACCACCAACCCCAAAGCCGGCGTCACCGTTGCATCCTCATTCCTGAGAATTAGTGGAATAGCGTTACTGCCATTGGGTAAAAGCGTAGCTCCGTCGGTAGTTTTGAAGCCCGAATTATCCTCCGTCCGCTCAAAGGTAAACTGTGGAAAAGCCGGATTCTTGGTCAGAAAAAGATTCTGGATGTCGACAAAGGCATCGACCGAAAAGCGTTTGGCGTTCCACTTTTTATCGATACGGAAATCGAAACGGTTGAAAGCCCGCAGCCGTTCGGCGTTTAGGCGACCGTTGTCGAGTGTTCCAGTACCCAGCACCGCGTAGTTGCGCTGGGAAGCGGCCAAATCGAAGGGGGTGTAGGGTGCGCCCCCCTGAAAGAGGAACTTCCCTCCTATCTCCCAACCGCGTTTGAATTTATAGCCCAACTGCGTCGAAACTAGGTGACGGGTGTCCCAGGCTGAGGGCTTGTATGTCCCATCGACACCCGTGAATTCTGATTTGAAAAGGGTGTAGCTCGACACGCCAAAGAAATTCCCGGCCAGTTTTTGTTGAACAAAAAATTCGATGCCTCGGCTGCGGCCCGTTCCGGTACTCGTCACATTCTCATTGCCGATGGCCCCAAACTCTCCACCCTGGTTGGCCAGCGAAATGCCGTCGCGCACCGACACGGGGTAGTTGGC